>JAXJVC010000001.1:0-4280 GCA_036308745.1 Oscillospiraceae bacterium
CTGCGCTCTCGGGATGTTCTCCTTCAGCTTTTCGCAAATCTTCCGGGCCCGGGGATAGGCATTGTCCGCAAAGAGGATGAAGCTCAGCGCGTCCACCACATCGCCGTTGAGCAGGATGTCCAGCTTCACCAGCTTGCTGGGACGGTAGCCGATCAGCTCATAGTCCAGAGAGCCGTAGCCGCGGGTCCGGGACTTCAGAGCATCAAAGAAGTCGTAAATGATCTCATTGAGGGGCATTTCGTAGTGCAGCTCCACCCGGTTGGCATCCAGGTAGACCATGTCCTTAAATTCGCCCCGGCGCTGCTGGCACAGGTCCATGATGTTGCCCACATATTCCTGGGGAGAAATCAGGCTCACCTTGGCGTAGGGTTCCTCCGCAAGCTGGATTTCCATGGGGTCGGGGTAATCCAGGGGGGTGTAGACCATCATGGTCTCGCCGTTGGTCTTGGTCACCCGGTAGACAACGTTGGGGGCTGTGGTAATCAGGTCAAGGTTATACTCTCTTTCCAGACGCTCCTGGATGATCTCCATGTGCAGCAGCCCTAAGAAGCCGCAGCGGAAGCCAAAACCCAGGGCGATGGAGCTTTCCAACTCATAGGACATGGAAGCATCGTTCAGCTTCAGCTTTTCCAGCGCCTCCCGTAGGTCCTGATATTTCGCGCCATCGGCGGGATACACGCCGGAGAACACCATGGGCTGGACAGGACGGTAGCCGGGCAGAGGCTCGGCGGCGGGGTTTTCAATGGCGGTGATGGTATCGCCCACCTGGGTATCCGCCACAGTCTTGATGGAGGCGGTGATGTAGCCCACCTCGCCGGCGCCCAGGGCATCCCGGGGGATCAGGCCGGTGGGACTCATGTTGCCCACTTCCACCACCTTGTAGGTAGCGCCGGTGGCCATCATTCGGATGTCCATACCGGGACGCACGGTACCCTGCTTGATCCGGGTGTAAACGATAACGCCCCGGTAAGAGTCGTACTGGCTGTCGAAAATCAGCGCCTGAAGGGGCGCTTCCCGGTCACCGGTGGGGGCGGGAACATCCCGTACGATCATTTCCAGTACGGAATGGATGTTGATGCCGTTTTTGGCAGAGATCTCGGGGGAATCCTCTGCGGGGATGCCGATGATGTCCTCCACCTCTGCCTTCACCTCCGCAGGCCGGGCAGAGGGCAGGTCGATCTTGTTGATGACGGGCAGGACCTCCAGCCCCGCGTCGATGGCCAGGTACGTATTGGCCAGGGTCTGGGCCTCTACGCCCTGGGAAGCATCCACCACCAGGATCGCGCCTTCGCAGGCGGCGAGAGACCGGGAAACTTCGTAGTTGAAGTCCACGTGGCCCGGGGTGTCGATCAGGTTCAGGGCATAGGTCTCCCCATCGTCAGCGGTGTATGTCAGGGTTGCGGCAGTGGCCTTGATGGTAATGCCGCGTTCCTTTTCCAGCTCCATGGAGTCCAGCATCTGCTCAGCCCGGATGCGCTGGTCGATGGCATCGCACTCCTCCAGCAGACGGTCCGCCAGGGTGGACTTGCCGTGGTCAATGTGGGCGATGATAGAAAAATTACGGATCTTGGATAGTTCGGTCATAGGTTGCACCTCAATCGAATACAGTATCATTGCGAGCCAGTGCGCACACTGGCGCGGCAATCTCCTTTATCGATGGGGATTGCCACGTCGCTTCGCTCCTCGCAATGGCATGCTTTTAGGGGAGCGTCGCAGGGCACACTATGTCATTTTCCCAATTATAGCGAATTTTTCCCAAAAAGTAAACCGTATGTTTTCGCATTTTGCAGGGAAAAATGACTTTGTCTCAAGAAAATTTTGCTGAATTCCGGGGTTTTAGAAAAAATTTCTGAAAAATACCCTTGTCAAACGGATAAAAACGCGGTATAGTCTAACAGCATGAGAAAAAATACGATTTATGTATATAGAAGAGGGGATTTTCTATGAGTACACAGAAGAAGGCTCCCAAGGCTGGTATGGAAGACGTTCAGGCCGCACTGCAGGCCCTGATCGCCCAGGGCAAGAAGGATGGCATGATCCGCGCCACCGACCTGCACGCCCAGCTGGAGAAGATGCAGCTGACTCCCGAGAAGATTGAGGAGATCTACGACCGGTTCGAAGCCATGAACATCCAGATCGTCACCGCCGAGCTGGAGCTGGACCTGGGGGATGATGACCTGGGCCTGGGCGTTGACGGAGACATTGATCTCAGCGGCCTGGACGAAGAGGATCTGGTGGATCCCGTTGACCTGGCTGCGGAATACAGCCTGGACGACCCTGTCCGTATGTACCTGAAAGAGATCGGCCAGGTAAAGCTGCTGTCCGCCGATGAGGAAGTGGAGCTTGCCAAGCGTGTCTCCGAAGGTGACCAGGCTGCCAAGAACAAGCTCACCGAGGCCAACCTCCGTCTGGTGGTCTCCATTGCCAAGAAGTATTCCGGCCGCGGCCTGCACATTCTGGACCTGATCCAGGAGGGCAACACCGGCCTGATCCGCGCGGTCGACAAGTTCGACTGGACAAAGGGAAACAAATTCTCTACATATGCCACCTGGTGGATCCGGCAGGCCATTACCCGCGCCATCGCCGACCAGGCCCGGACCATCCGTGTTCCGGTGCATATGGTAGAGGTCATCAACAAGGCCACCCGCTGCAACCGGAAGCTGGTCCAGGAGCTGGGCCGCGAGCCCACCGTGGAGGAGATCGCCGCTGAGCTGAACCTGCCTGTGGAGAAGATCATCGAGGCCAACCGCACCGCCGCGGATACCCTGTCTCTGGACACCCCCGTGGGTGACGAAGAGGATACCTCCATCGGCTCCTTCGTGGAGGACGAGCGCACCCCCGGCCCCGCCGACGCTACCTCCAATGCCCTCCTGGCCGAGGCCCTGAAGGAGATTCTGGACACCCTGACCGAGCGGGAAGCCGACGTTCTGCGGATGCGCTTCGGTATGTACGACGGCCGCACCCACACCCTGGAGGAAGTGGGCCAGATCTTCGGCGTTACCCGTGAACGTATCCGCCAGATTGAGAACAAGGCCATCCGCAAGCTGCGCCACCCCAGCCGCGCCAAAAAGATCCGCGATTTCTACTGTTAAATACCAGCAGGAGAGCGTAGAATTACAAAATTTTATCGGACTTTTGTCAATTCGACGTTCATTAACAGTATAGCCACACCCCGTTCCATTTTTTACAGACCGAAAGCGTATCGGATATTTTCCGATACGCTTTTTCAATATAAAAAACATCGGCTGAGACGTTTATTTTACACAAATTACGAGCTGACAAAAGACAAGTTTTGGGAGAAATACAAAAAACCAGACAACTTTTAATAAAAAATCCAGAAATCTGTTGCATACGCAGTGTTAATTTGCTATAGTAAAAGTGCTGAATGTGCGTGGATGCACAAGCGCAAAAATCAACAAAATACACGAAAGAGGAGTAGATCATTATGAAGCGTATTCTGTCCCTGGTCCTGGTTGTTGTTATGGTCGCCGCCATGTTCGTTGGCTGCGGCAAGAAGACCGAGAGCTGGAAAGTTACCTGCCCCTGGGCCCCCTCCGGTGTTGCCTCCATGGTAAGCCAGAAGGCTGCTGCAAAGTCCCCCGAGTATTCCGAATCCATCAATCTGGTTGCTGAAGCCATCAAGGGCGACGCAGCTACCGTTAACACCTGGATTGCCGACACCGAGGCTAACGATCCCGAGCTGGTTTTCGTTGGCGAAGGCCTGCTGTCCATCACCGAGATCCTGGATCCCGCTAAGATGCAGTTCGGTTACGAGGACTTCGTGTTCGTTGAGAACCTGTATTCCTCCGTCTTCGTTCTGTCCGCTGATGCTACCCTGAACATCAACTCCATCGCTGACCTGGAAGCTTACGTTAAGGACGGCAACTCCATTTCCGTCGCTGTTAACGGTGCTACCGGTTCTGAGGCTTTCCTGGCTGCTGCTCTGTTCGGCTCCATGGGCGCTGGCGATCAGCTGAAGCTGACCCCCTACCAGTCCGCTGCCGAGGCTGCTCAGGCTGTTGCTAAGGGCGAGACCAACTTCGCTGTTTCTCACCAGTCCCAGATTCTGGAGACCTACCAGCAGGGTGGCGTTACCATCCCCTGCGCATTCGACGAGGCTGCTATCGCTAACGGCCCCTTCGCTGGTGTTGAAGGTGTTGGCGCTGCTGGCTACCCCTACTTCCGTAACCGTTGCTTCGTCATGGCTCGCCAGGGCACCGATGCTGCAAAGGTTGCTGAACTGAAGGATCTGTACGGCAAGATTCTGGCTGATGCAGAAG
>JAXJVC010000002.1:0-2677 GCA_036308745.1 Oscillospiraceae bacterium
CTCTACCGCCAGGCAGATACCCTGGGTGAAAACCTGCGCAGTCGGGATGGGGAACTGGAGACTGTCCGCCTGAAGGTGAATATGCTCCAGAGCACCCACCAGCAGCTGGACGGCCAGATGGCAGTCCTTCGGGGCAATGTGGAGAACAACAACGCCAACATTGCCCGGATCCAGGAGGAACTTCAGGGTCAGGAGGACCGATCCGGCGGCATCGTGACCCAGATTGACCAGACAAAAAACCGTATCGGGGAGATCGAGACCACCCTGAACGCCAAGCGCGCCGAGCTGGACAGCCTGCAGCAGAAGCTGACGGCCATGACCGCCAGCGCCCAAGGCCTGACCCGCCAGTACCTGGAACTGCGGAGCAAGGAATCCAACCTGGCTGCGGATATCGCAGGCCGTCAGGCAGATGTCCGGGGCCTGGAAGAAAGTATGTCCGGCACCCGGCAGCGGCTGGAGCAGCTCAGCAGCGACCTGTCCGCCGGAGCAGTCCGGCACCACGAAGCCCAGACCAACCTGGATGCCTGCCGCAAGGAACTGCGGAAGGCCCAGGAGGATGTTACTGCGGCGAACAACACCATCGCAGGCTATGGCCTGCGTCAGAATACCCGCTTAAAACGCCGGGACGACCTGCAGCAAAAGCTGCGGGAGCTGACGGCAAAGCTGGACTCCGTCACCGCCAAGACCAAGGTGTTCCGGGCCATGGAGCGGGACTTTGAAAGCTATAACAAGGCCGTCCGTATGGTCATGCAGGAAGCCCAGCGGGGCAGCCTGCGGAACGTTCACGGCCCCGTCTCCCGGCTGATCCGCACCGGCGACAGCTATACCGTTGCCATCGAGATCGCCCTGGGCGCTGCCATGCAGCAGATCGTGGTGGGCAGCGAAAGCGACGGTAAGGCCGCCATTTCCTACTTAAAGCGCACCGGCGGCGGACGGGCCACCTTCCTGCCCCTGACCAATATCCAGGGAAGAACCCTCCAGGAGACCGGCCTGGAAGCCTGCCGGGGCTTTGTTGGCATCGCCTCCGAACTGGTGGAAAGCGATCCCCAATACCGGGGCATCGTGGACAACCTGCTGGCCCGGACGGTCATCGTCCAGGATATTGATGCTGCCATCTCCATGTCCCAGAAGTACCGCAGCCGTTTCAAGATCGTCACCCTGGACGGTCAGGTCATGAACCCCGGCGGCTCCATGACCGGCGGCTCTGTCAATAAGGATGCAGGTATCCTGTCCCGGGCCAATGAGCTGGAAAAGCTGACCGACCAGGAAAAGCTTCTTCAGACGGAGCGCCTGTCTGTGGAAGCAGAGCTCCAGGAGGCCCAGCGCCAGTGCGACCAGGTGGAATTCCAGATCGCTGCCGCCCGGGACCAACTCCGAGAGGCCGAGGACCAGGTGCTGCGGCTCCAGGGTATGGAAAAGCAGCATGAGATCCTGCTGAATGCCATCCAGGAAGCGGAAACTCCGCCAAGCGGGAGCGGGACGCCCTGTCTGACCGGGATCGTTCCGACCGGGAGCGGTACGCCGCCCAGTGCGCCAAGATCCAGGTCTATACCCAGCAGCTGGAGGAGACCCGCATCGCTCTGGAGGCTCTGGAAGGCAGCCAGACCGAAGCTGCGGAAAACACCGCTGCCATTACCGACAGCATGACCGCCCTCAAAACCGAGGAAGCGGCGCTGGATGCCGAGCGTTCCACCGCTCTTGCCCACATTGATGACCTCCAGGGCCTGCGTTCCGCCATGGAAGGCGACCGGGAAAAGAAGATTGCCCTGATGGATGCCATCCGGGAGGAGACTGCCCGTCTGGAGCGGGAGATCGAAGGCTACCGCCTCCGCCAGACAGAAAACGATACCGAAGCGGCGGAAATGAATGTGCGGATGCAGAAGATCCTGTCCGACCGTGCGGAAGCGGAAGCTGCCAAGACCCGCAGCGAGCGGGAGGCCCAGGAGAAGAACAAGGATATCCTGAACATGGAGCGCGCCTGCGCCCTGCTGGAGCAGAAGAAGGTTACCACCTCCATGGAGGAGCGGCAGATCATCGACAAGCTGTGGGATTCCTATGGCCTGACTCCCGGTACTGCCGGGGAGCATAAGGGCGAAATCGAAAATGTGGCCGCCGGCAACCGCCGGGCAGGCGAGCTGAAGCGAAAGATCGGTGCTCTGGGCACCCCCAATCTGGGTGCCATCGAAGAATACGCCCGGGTCAACGAGCGGTATACCTATCTTGCCTCCCAGCGGGACGATGTGCTGAACTCCAAGCGGGAGCTGGAGAGCATTATCCGGGATATCACCAAGGAAATGACCACCATTTTCGTGGAGGAATTCAATAGAATCGACCACTATTTCGGCATTACCTTCGAGGAAATGTTCGGCGGCGGTAAGGGACAGCTGATCCTGGAGGATCCTGAGAATCCCCTGACCTGCGGCATCGAGATCCGGGTCCAGCCCCCCGGAAAGCAGGTTAAGACCATCACCCTGCTCTCCGGCGGCGAAAAGGCCTTCGTGGCCACTGCGCTGTACTTTGCCATTCTGAAGGTCCGTCCCACACCCTTCTGTCTGCTGGACGAGATCGACGCCGCTCTGGATGACCGGAATGTGGAGCGGTTTGCCAGCTACCTGCACAATCTCAGCAAGAAGACCCAGTTCATCGTCATTACCCACCGCCGTGGTACCATGGAAGC
>JAXJVC010000003.1:0-7797 GCA_036308745.1 Oscillospiraceae bacterium
ATGCAGATGGAACCGCCGCCGATGCCGACCTTGATGAAGTCCGCGCCGGCCTCGGCCAGGAAGCGGAAGCCGTCCTTGTCCACAACATTGCCGGCACCGATCTTCACGGTGTCGCCGTAGTGCTCACGAACCCACTTGATGGTCTTTTCCTGCCAGCAGGTGTAGCCTTCGGAGGAGTCGATGACCAGAACGTCTGCACCGGCCTCCAGCAGAGCGGGGATCCGGGTGGCGTAGTCACGGGTGTTGATGCCCGCGCCAACCAGGTAGCGCTTCTTGTTGTCCAGCAGCTCCAAGGGGTTGGCCTTATGGGAGGCGTAGTCCTTGCGGAATACGAAGTACATCAGGTGGTCGTTGGCGTCCACGATGGGCAGGCTGTTCAGCTTGTTCTCCCAGATGATGTCGTTGGCTTCCTTCAGAGTGGTCTCGGCGGGAGCGGTGATGAGCTTTGCCCGGGGAGTCATGAAGTCAGCCACCTTGTCGGTGGAATTCATGCGGGAAACACGGTAGTCACGGGAAGTGACGATGCCCAGCAGCTTGCCGGTAGCGGTGCCGTCCTCGGTGATGGCCACGGTGGAGAAGCCATTCTTCTCCTTCAGAGCCAGCACGTCAGCCAGGGTAGCATCGGGGGTCAGGTTGGAAGCGGAAACCACGAAGCCGGCCTTGTAGCCCTTGACCTTGGCCACCATGGCGGCCTGGTTCTCGATGGTCTGGGAGCCGAAGATAAAGCTGATACCGCCTTCCTTTGCCAGTGCGATGGCCAGGGTATCATTGGAAACGGACTGCATGACTGCGGAGGTCAGAGGCACGTTCAGAGAGATGGCAGGCTCTTCCACGCCCTTGCGGTACTTAACAAGGGGAGTTCTCAGGCTGACACGGTCAGGAATACACTCTTCAGAAGTGTAGCCGGGAACGAGCAGATATTCGCTGAAAGTGTGGCTGGGTTCCGGATAGTAGTACGCCATTATATATTTCCTCCTAAAAAATTATATTTCTTTATGATAATGCAGAATGCAAAGTGCAAAATGCAGAATTTCGGTGTCCGCTTCGCGGACGATTTCAGATAATGCCCGAAGGGCATACCATGATTCTGCATTCTGCATTCTGAATTTTGCATTTATAACGTCTTTCCGTCTCCCCGGTCCAGCATATGGGTCACCAGGGTGCCGTCGGTATTCAGGTCCTTGAAGTTGCCCATGACCTCGCTGACGGGATCCATCACCGCAAAGGTCCGGGGATACTTACGGATGATCCGGGACACGATAGCCGACTGGGTCTTATTGACCACGCAGATCAGCATATTGGTCTCCCGGCCGGAGTACATTCCCTTGGCGGGGATCAGGGTGGTGGTATGACGGATTTTGGTAATGATCTCCTCGGAAATCTCCTTGGGATGATCGGTGATAATCTCGAAACAGACAGCCTCCCGGCCGCTCTTCATCAGCCGCTCTCCCACGGTGCTGGACATGAAGCTGTAGAGGATGCACAGGATCACCGGCTCCATCTGATAGCCATAAACAAAATAGCTGGCGATGGCGATGAACACATTCATGGTGAAGGTCAGTCCGAAAACGCTCTTGCTGGGATTGTGCTTATGAATGATGGCGGATATAAAATCCGTGCCGCCGGAATAGGCGGAGGCTTTTACCAGAATGGAGTTTACATAACCCTGGATCACACCGGCAACCAGAGGGCCAAGGATCTTGCTGGTGCCATTTTCAGTGGCATAGGCAAAGGGTGACAGATCCACCCGGTCCAGGATCAGCAGAGCCACGGAAAAGGTCACCACATAAACCATGCTTCGGGTGGCGATGGGCTTGCTGACGGTGAAATAGACCCACAGTGCCAGAGGCACATTGATGAGCAGGCTGAGATAACCCACGCTGAAACCGCTGATGTGCTGGATCATGGTGCAGATACCGTTCAGGCCCGAAGGGGCGAACTGATTGGGGAACACAAACAGCTCATAATTCACCGCGGCGGCAAAGGCCACAGCCATAATGACCCCATAGGTCCATATCTTTTTTACAACACTCATAATAAGCTCCTATGTGATGAAAAAAGAGATATGTCACAGGTTTTTTCCTGTTTCTTAATTGTTAATTTTAGCATAGCTTCCTTACCGGGTCAAGAATCAAAATGACAAAATTTAATGGACTGTTTTTCTCCCGAATACAACACAATGCGGGTTGTTTGCGCCGATACCTGTTTCGCATACCGGTTTGTATTCAAAACAGTAGGGGAGAGTCTTGACCCTCCCGGTGATTTTGCGAAACAAAATCACACATCCAAAGGCGGAAGCCCGTTATTTCCCTTCGGGAAATCCAAAAATTATTTTATAATTTTTGGCGGGAGGGTCAAGACGCTCCCCTACTATCATTTTCAGGCTCTGAAATAACAGGAAACCTTTCTCTTTTTCGGCCTTACTGCCAATTGAATTTCACCAAAAATCTCTTGTTTTTTATAGTGAAATGTGATAAAATTTAGGTTGAGAAAATATGGCCAAAAACCTTTGCCCACAAGGGTTTTTCGGCTTTCCGAAACGTAAGAAAGGAGCCATACGAATGTACTCATCTGCCTATGTATGGGCCAAGGTTTTAAGCTATCTGGAAGATCGGCTCACCCCCGTCACCGTGTCCGCCTGGTTTGACGACGCGGAGGTGGTGGAGCTGAATGAAGAGCATCTGATCCTCTACTCTCCCTCCGATTTCCGCCGGGAGCTGATCCGCCGCCGCTGTACGGATCACATCCATGATGCCCTGAAGGAGATCTTCAATTCCGACGCAAGACTGCTGGTTTTTGACGACAAGGAGGTAAATTCCTTCAAGCAGAAGGGCAAGTCCGCTTCCTCCATGGATTTCAATCCCCAGTTTACCTTTGATAATTTTGTGGTGGGTCCCTCCAACCGCTTCGCCCACTCCGCCGCCATTGCCGTTTCCAAAACCCCGGGACAGGTTTATAACCCCCTGTTCATTTACGGCCCTCCCGGCGTGGGCAAGACCCACCTTCTGTACGCCATCGCCAACGGCATCCGCAAGCAGAATCCCGACGCCAATGTGGTCTATATCAAGGGCGACCAGTTTACCAATGAGCTGATCGCCGCCATCCAGAGCGGCAAGAATATCGAATTCCGCTCCAAGTACCGGGAAGCGGACCTGTTCCTCATCGACGATGTCCAGTTTATCGCCGGCAAGGAATCCACCCAGGAAGAATTTTTCCATACCTTCAACAAGCTCTACGAGGAGCATAAGCAGATCGTCATGACCTCCGACCGGAAGCCCAGCGATATGCTGACCCTGGAGGACCGGCTGAAGACCCGGTTTGAATGGGGCCTGATGGCAGACGTCCAGCCCCCCGACTATGAGACCCGTATGGCCATTCTGAAAAACAAGGCCAAGCAGTTGGGTCTGGACCTGAGCGACGATGTGTGCAACTACATCGCCATCAACGTCACCAGCAATGTCCGGCAGATCGAAGGCACCGTAAAAAAGATCCTGGCCTACCGGGACCTGAACAATATGTCCCTGACCCTGGACAACATCTCCAAGGTCATCAGCGATATGTTCAAGGTGGAGGGCAACGCCCTGCCCACGCCCAGCCTGATCATCAGTCAGGTATGCAAGTTCTACAACGTGGACGAAGTGGTACTCCGCGGCACCCAGAAGAACAAAGGCACCGCCGAAGCCCGGCAGGTGGCCATGTATCTGATCCGCAAGCTCACCAACCTGAGCCTGCCCGACATCGGCAAGGAATTTGCCCGGGATCACTCCACTGTATTGTACGCCATCCGTAAGGTCGAAGTTGCTCTGAAAAACGGTGACGGCAATACCCAGAATAACATTCGGGACATTACAGCGAACATCAACAGCTGTTTATAAATGCTGAATGCAAAGTGCAATCGGTGTCCGCTTCGCGGACGATAAAAAATTGCCCGAAGGGCATACCACAATTCTGCACTCTGCATTCTGAATTTTGCATTCAAATTTTTCTCCACAGGGTCTGTGGAATGTGGAAAGATTTCCTGTGGAAAACCCTGGGGCAAAATTTCCTTCAACACCCCCTGTGGAAAACCTCTTCTTTTTTAACATTGGCCTGTGGAGAAATTTTCGTTGCGGCTCTAGCGCAAAACCCACTTTTCCACATAATTTTCCCCTACGTCTGTTATTACTGCCTTAACCTATGATTTCTATATATCTCTGATATTATTTAACAAGAAAGGAAACCGACTATGCGTTTTACCTGTGAAAAGAATATGCTGGTCACCGGATTGAATATTGCCGGCCGGGCCGTGGCACAGAAGAGCAGTCTTTCCGTCATCGAGGGTATTCTCTGCAAGGCTGGCCTGGGCCTGAGCCTTACCGGCTACAATATGGAGACTGCCATCACCTATGAAATCGAAGCCGAAGTTTCCGATCCCGGCCAGTGCATCCTGCCTGCCAAGCTCTTCGGCGATATCGTCCGCCGTCTGCCGGAAGGCCCTGTCACCGTGGTGGTAGATGAAAGCTTCAAGGTCTCCATCCGGGCAGGCTACGCTTCTTTTACCATCTCCGCAGAATCCGCTGAAGATTACCCCGAACTGCCGGACGTCAACTCCGGCCGGCCCATCCGCATCCCCCAGAACAAGCTGAAGGAGCTGATCGGCGGCACCATTTTTGCTGTGTCCGAAAATCAGGGCCGGCCCATCCACACCGGCGTGAAATTCGAGGTCACCAATGATTCCATCACTGCTGTGGCTGTGGACGGCTTCCGCCTGGCCCGCCGTACCTTCCACCCTGAGGAAGCCACCGGCCGGGAGCTGAGCTTTGTTGTTCCTGCCGCAGGATTGAAGGAAGTGGAAAAGATCCTGGTGGATACCGACGAGGATGCCGCCTTCACCCTGGGTCCCAAGCATATCCTTTATCAGGTGGGCAGCGCCACCCTGGTATGCCGTCTGCTGGAAGGCGAGTTCCTGGATTGGAGAAGAGTGGTCCCCTCCAACTGCCCCATCAAGCTGGTGGCAAACGTTGGTGATCTTTCTTCCAGCGTGGAGCGTGTCGGTCTGATCGTTTCCGAAAAGTATAAGAGCCCTGTGCGCTGTGTATTCAGTCACCAGGAGCTGCTGATGCGGACCAACACCACCATCGGTGCCGCCGAGGACCGCTGCTCCATCGCCGGTGACGGCAAGGAGCTGGAGATCGGCTTCAATGTCCGCTACCTGGCAGACGCCCTGCGGGTGATCCCCTCTGAGGAAGTCACCCTGGAGCTGACCAACGGACTGAGCCCCATTGTCCTGACCCCCGTGGACGAGAAGTACGACTTTGCCTATATGGTCCTGCCTGTCCGGATCAAGAACGGCTGATAGCAAGTTAGGAATTAGGAATGAGAAATAGGAATTTTCCGTTCTCCAGCATTCCTAACTCCTAACTCCTAATTCCTAATTACAGAGGAGTTTCTTATGAAAGTAACTGTTAAGAAAAAGGACAATTCCATCCCCGTGGTGATCCACACGGAGTTTATTAAGCTCCAGGATGCCATGAAGTTTGCCAATATCGTCTATTCCGGCGGAGAGGCCAAAGCCCTGATCCAGGAGGAGCAGGTGAAGGTCAACGGCGAAGTGTGCACCATGCGGGGCAAGAAGCTGTACCCCGGCGACAAATTTGAATTTGACGGTCAGGTGTACCTGATCACCATCCATTCATGAACCTGAGATCACTGTATCTGCGCTCCTTCCGAAATTATCAGGAAGCGGAGCTGGAGTTTGATCCTGGGGTGAATCTCATCGTGGGCGACAACGCCCAGGGGAAAACCAACCTGCTGGAAGCCATCTCCTATCTTGGCAGCGGCAAAAGCTTCCGTGCCCAGAAAACCACGGAAATGGTCCATTTTGGGGCGGATTTCGCAGAATTGGAAGGAAAAATCAGCGCCCAGGACCGGGAACAGACCCTGCGGTGGATCCTGTTCAACGGCTCACGTCCCCGGCAGATCTTCCGCAACGGCGTGAAGAAAAAGACTGCCGGAGAGATCGCAGGGGTGCTGCCTACGGTGCTGTTCTGCCCGGAGGACCTGTTGGTGCTGAAAACCGGCGCGGCTCAGCGGCGGCGGTTTGGAGATCAGGCCCTGTGCGGCCTGCGGCCCAACTATGATGCAGCGCTGACGGAATATAACCGGATCCTGGATCAAAAAAACCGGATTCTGAAGGATCATTATGAGAATCCTTCCGTTCTGGCTATCCTGCCGGAGTACAATACGAGGCTGTGCCAGGTGGGCGCTCTGCTGATCTCCTACCGGGCCCGGTTCTACGATTCCCTGGGAAAGGCCGCGGCAAAGTATCACGGCCAGTTTTCCGGCGGCGCGGAGGATTTCACCCTGGAATATAAGACGGTTTCCACCGTCAAAGACCCCTTTGCCCCGGTGAGCGTCCTGACTCAGGACTTACTTGACCATCTGGAACGCCATTACCGGGCGGAGCTGGATACAGCCCAGTGCCTGACCGGCCCCCACAAAGATGATTTTTCTGTATCCCTCTCCGGCATCGACCTGAAGGCTTACGGTTCCCAGGGTCAGACCCGGACAGCTGCCATCAGCCTGAAGCTGGCCCAGCGGGAGCTGATGGGCCGGGAATGGGGCGAAGAACCGGTGCTGCTGCTGGACGATGTCCTTTCCGAGCTGGACCCCGGCAGACAGGACTTCGTGCTGAATCAGATCGTCACCGGGCAGGTGTTCATCACCTGCTGCGAACCGGGACGGTTTACAAAATTGGGAAAAACCATCGAAATCAGAAAAGGTAACGTTATCTAATGCAGAATGCAAAATGCAGAATGCAGAATTATGGTATTGCTTCGCAATGAATGAAAAATTATGCCGAAGGCATTCCTTAATTCTACATTTTGCACTCTGCATTCAGCATTTATCTGGAGGATATTATGTCTGACGAAACGAAAGTAACACAGGAATATGGCGCGGAGCAGATTCAGGTTCTGGAAGGCCTGGAAGCTGTCCGCAAGCGCCCCGGTATGTATATCGGTTCCACTTCTTCTTCCGGTCTGCACCACCTCGTTTACGAGATCGTGGACAACGCCATCGACGAGGCCCTGGCCGGCTACTGTAAGCACATCACCGTTACCATCAACCCCGGCAATTCCATCACCGTCACCGACGACGGCCGCGGTATCCCCGTAGATATCCAGCCCCAGACCGGACGGCCTGCTCTGGAGGTTGTGTACACCGTGCTTCACGCCGGCGGCAAGTTCGGCGGCGGCGGCTACAAGGTTTCCGGCGGCCTGCACGGCGTTGGCGCCTCTGTTGTCAATGCCCTTTCTCAGTGGCTGCGGGTCCGGGTCTTCAAAAACGGCAACATCTATGAGATGAAGTTCGCCCGGGGCCACATCACCCAGGAAATGAAGATCATCGGCAAGACCGATAAGACCGGCACCGAGGTCACCTTCCAGCCCGACCCGGAGATGTTCGATACCCTGGTCTATGACTACGAAATCCTCCACGAGCGTATGCGGGAAGAGGCCTTCCTGAACGCCGGCCTTTCCATCACCATCACCGACGACCGGGACGACGAAAAGCAGGTCACCGAGACCATGTGCTACGAGGGCGGCATCCGGGAATTTGCGGTGTGGTGCAACAAGAACAAGACCCCCATCCACTCCGATGTGGTGTATATGCACGGCATGAAGGGAGATGCCTCCGCGGAGATCGCCCTGCAGTATAACGACGGCTATCAGGAATTTATGCTCTCCTTCGCCAACGATGTCCGCACTCCCGAGGGCGGTATGCACGAGACCGGCTTTAAGACGGCTCTGACCCGTGTGC
>JAXJVC010000004.1:0-3251 GCA_036308745.1 Oscillospiraceae bacterium
CATGGACGTAGGTGCCGAATTCCGCGGGATCCACAGCAGCTTCCTTCCGTTCCCGGACACGAAGACCATACTTTAGGAAGTAAGACATCCTGCATTCCGCCTGACGGTCGATCTGAGAGGCGGAAAGATTCAGGGTATTTCCGTAAAGGGCGCGGATCCGCTCCCGGTCCACATTTCCCAGGGAATAGTCCCGGCGGGTGCAGGTATCTGCATAAGCCTTCTGGATGCCCAGTCTTTGTGCCATCTCTTTTCCATTCCACCGGGCAAGCCAGGCTCCGGCCTCCCAGGGGTCGGCTGCGGCAAAATCAAAGGTATCCGCAACCGTTTTTTCACCGCCTGCCAGCTCTGCCAGCCTGCGGAAGACAAAGGAGGGCTGTTCTCCGGAACAGAAAACCGACACCGTCTCCATGGCGCCGCAGAATACACCGTAAATTTCCGCAAATTCCGCCTGGATACCTTCCATGGCGCCGCCGGTGAGGGGAACGCCCAGCTCCCGAAGGGCGACACGCTCCTGGTCCGTCAGGACTCCGCTGGAGCCGGAATACCCGGGAAGGCTGCCTTCCTGGGCGCCCAGCACGATCAGATGCTTTTCCTGATTGCACCGGGTAGCCGTCACAGGACCCATCTGCACCGCGTCCAGCACCGGCGGGATGGTACCCACGGAATACTGGCTCAGCAGCAGCCGGAACAGCCGGGTAAAATGCTCAGCCTCCCAGTGTGTCTTCCCTAAAACATCGTATATCTGCTCCAAGGCAGACAGCAGGATCTCCCAAAGCTGATTCAAAATCTGGGCACTGCGGTTGTCCCCGGCATTGTCCATCTCCTCTGCCATGGCGCTGAGCCGCTGTTCCAGACCAATATCCTCCAAAAAGCCGTAGAGCGCAATCACCTGTCCCCGCAGGTCCACCGCATTCTGGAATCCCTGCCGCAGCCGGTCCAGGGGCGTGATGGCCAGGTCCCTGGCTTCGTTCAAAAGGCCCAGCAGCATCCGGGATTCCTCATTCCATTCCCCGCTGAGACCTTCGGGGTGGTTTTCCCAATCGGAAGCCCACTTCTGCCCCCGGATTCCCCAAATAATGGCATAATTCTCCACCAGGTCACAGGTATCCGACTGCAAGGGAGACAGCGCAGAGCGAAGGTACCGCAGGGTACTGCGCTGGTCAAAGCCGGTCAACGCCGCATCCAGGGCGGTCAGCACCGTATGGATGACGCTTTTCTGCAAAATCTCTTCCGTACCGGAGCGGTACACCGGAATGTGGAATCTCTGGAAGATCAGGTCCACAAGGGGCTGGTATACTCCCATATCGGTGCAGACCAGGGTGATATCCCGGTAGCGGCAGCCGCCGCTTACCAACGCCCGAATCTGATGGGCTGCCCCCATACACTCCTGCCAGGGTGTTTCTGCCCGGAAGGTGTGAAGGCATTCCTTTGCTCCGCCCTTGGTAATCCCCCCCTGGAACAGCTTTTCCCGAACAGAGGCCAAGGGCAGACTCCCCTCAGGAATCACTTCAATCTTTACTTCCACCCCCGCCCGGCGAGCCCGCTGCACCAGTTCGGATGCAGTGGAGCCTGCCTTTTCAAAGGCCAGCAGGGGCGAATCCACCCGGTCACAGTTCAAGCTCACGGTGACGCTGGGAGAGACCTTCATCAAATGTTCCACGATGGCCAGATTCTGTCGGGTAAAATCCGGGAATCCGTCTATGTAGAAAACGTGTTCTTCTCCAAAGCTGCCCTCTTCCAGATGCTCCAAAAGCCAGGTCATTTGGTCCCGGGGATCCCGCTTGCCCCGGCTGCACAGGCTGTCATAGCCCTCCATCAGCAGGGCCAGCTCCTCCAGCTTCTGGGCCAGGCTTCCTTCTGTTTCCGCAGCTGCCCTGTTTAGGTCTGTAGAGGTGATGCAGCACCGCTTAAATTCATCCACGCCGTCGATCAGTTCCGCCAGAAATTCCGGCTTGGTCTCCACGGCAGCGTAGGCCTTCAGGCGGCTACTGAGCTGCCGTGCCGCCGCAGCCATGGCAACCACCCGGCCGCCGTCATCCAGACATTCCCGGGCAGCACTGCCCATGGAGTCGGATACCCGGCGGGCAAGGCGGGTAAAGGACAAAACTTCGGCATACCGGCTGGCGGTATCCCCGGCGGCAATGCACAGCCGCCGCTCCATATCATGGCTGATCAGCTCTGGGACGATCAGAATACGGCCCGGCTGACGATGGCGGACATCCTCTGCAATGCGTTTCAGGATAGCATCCCGGTTGGCTGTCCAGTCTTTTCCCAGCAGCAAATGCAGCATAACGCCACCTCCTTCTCTTTCTTTTTCCCTATGATACCACAAGTTCGGTCCAAAAAACAGGGGCTATTTCTCCCAAATACGTTTTTCCAGCTCTCCCAGGGCATCCAGCAGGAAGAAACGTACCTCATACCCCTCCTCCCCGGTCAGGGCACTGTTCAGGGAGTCCGGGAAGCCCGCCCCTGCGGCAACATCGTGGAAGCCCTCTGTTGTGGCAGGGATGCAGAAAGTGGGAAACACTACGCACCACCAGTTCTTGCCCGCACCCTCTCCGATGGTGATGCGCAGAGCCTCGTAAACCCCAGCCGGAAGGGAAAAAGTATCGTAATACCGGGTATCAAAGGCCTCCCGGCACAATGACACCACAGCGGTCTCTGTGCAGCCCAGAGATCTCAGGGTCTCATTGGCGACTTTCTGGATCTTGGGCAGATTCTCCTGCAGGTAAGCTTTGGCCTGCTCCACATCGGCAACATCCGCCATGGCACCCCGGAGACTTTCCACCACCGCATCCCGAACTTGTAGCTTAATCCTCTGGTCCTCCCCGCTGTCGGAATTTGCTACCACATGGAGCCGAATCAATCCTTCATTGAGCTGTTCCCTGTCCGCCAGCACGGTACCGCACCATACCAGGGACACCAGCAGCAGGCAGAAACCCACCCGTTTCACACATTTTTTCATAAAAACACCGTCCATACTGAGTTTATCCCCAGTATGGACGGCATTCCGAAAAAATATACATCTTTTTCCTTTTTATCCCCGTTTCCGGAAAGCCAGATAGCCCTCCAGGATCAGAGAAGCAGCCACAGCGTCAACGGTATTCTTCCGCTTCTTGCCGTGATAATTGTGCTGGGACAGAATGTTATGTGCCTCCACGGTGGTGCGGCGCTCATCCCACATGGCAACGGGCAGTCCGGTGGCTTCCTTCAGTTCTTCCGCAAACCCACGGCAGAGCTCCGCTCTGGGA
>JAXJVC010000005.1:0-6753 GCA_036308745.1 Oscillospiraceae bacterium
GGAGCCGTGGTACAGCTTTCGCCGTTTCAGGTACCCATTGGCCCGGTGGAGGAGCTTTCCCTTGCGCACCACGTCCAGAATGGGAAATTCCCGGCCCTTGCTCATAAGGCACCGGGCGTTTATGCGCCGGGCGGTGTGGGTCAGGGAGACCTCATAGGTCCAGATATCCCGGTCTTTATCCAGGGTCTTTAGGAGAAAGTCCCTGCGCCAAAGACCGGGATACAGATTCAGGGCATAATTTTCTGTAAGATCAATGGCATACAGTCCCTTATATCTTGTTTTCTGAAAGGAATTTGGATCAGAAAACAGGCGGATATAGTCTAAACGTTCTGCATCCATAATTTCCACCAGCCGGGAGAGCTTCTGGGTGGAAATGGGATAGATGGGAAAATAGTCGTCCAGGGTCAGCAGAATGTAGTCGGTGTTCAGTTGGGGCAGGACAGCGGCCAGCCGGGCAGGCAGATGTTTGCCCGCGCCTGTGGAGATCACCTCTACACCGGGAAACGTCCGGTCCGTTGGGGTGTCCGTCACCAGCACCGTCCGCACCGGGCGGTTGGGCCAGCTTTCCTCCAGCAGGCGCAGATGGGGTTCCCACAGATCGGAGAAGGCTTCACAGGACTGGATCATCAGGGTCAGCCGGTCCATTCCATCACATCCTTTACAGTTTCCTGGAAGACAGCGGTGCTGTGTTCCAGCCGGTGGCGGGTCTGGAGCAGCTGTTCCCCCGTAAGGTATTGCTGTTTTTGCAGCTGCTGGTTTTCCAGCAGTTCCTTTAAGCTGGGGACGACCTGGGAAAGGTCGGTGCAGACCGCAGCAAAGCCGGTTTTTTCGCAGTATTCCATGGCTCCCGCCTCCCGGTGACCGCAGGCGAATACCGCCGCACCGGAGGCCAACGCGTCGGCGGTTTTGGTGGACAGGGAATAGCGGACAGTGTCTACATCCTGTTTCCCGAAGCCCTCCGCCAGGATCAGCAGGTCGCATTCTTCCGTCAGCCGCTGAACCTCCCGGTAGGGGACGGCGCCATGAAAGCGGACATTGGGGTGATCTTCCAGCTGGGAGAACACCCTGGGATCGGATTCGTTGGAGTACACGTCCAGAACATAGCGGGGATCGATGACTCCCAGGGCATCCGCGATGGCTATCAAGGTTCGATTTCGGCCCAGCCGCAGATTGCCGCAGTAGAGAATTTTCGGGGCGTCAGTGTCAATAGGCCGGAAGGGTCGCCGCACCACGGTGGAGGCCAGATGCACCGTCCGTCCCTTCAGGCCGAAGGCGGCGTTATACTTGTCCCGGATCTTATCGTCAATGTAAATGGCGCTTCCACCGTGGCGAAACACCCGACGAATCAAGGCACGGTAGGTCAGTTTATACAGGTGGTACAGGGGGTTCAGGGAGAAGTGGTAATGAAAATAATAGTCGTCTCCAATGGAGGAGAGAATGGGGATCTGAAACTTTTTTGCAACGTAAAGGGCGATTTCCGGGATAAAATAGTCATCGGAGAAACTTAGGAATACGCATTGGGGTTGGAAGGCTTCCAGCCAGCTATCCAGCTCCTCCGTGTGCCAGAAGCGCTCCCGCCAGAGAATGCCCCGGAGCAGATATACCAGGCTGTTTTTTCGGCTTCCCAGGCGGTAGAGGGTCTGGGTCACGGTATCCAGCTTCGGTTTCTCGCCATCCAGAGCCTCGTAAGAGAATACCCGGCCGGTTTTCGTATCCCGCCGGAACCACCGGTGGAGCATCCGCTGGTCGGTGATTTGGTACAGGGTAGCGCAGTGGCCTTTTATGGGCGTGTCAGGGTTGGAAAAGATCTGGGCAAGGCAGGCTTTATCCCAGCCGTGGAAGTAGGAATCGAAGGCCCGGGAAGTGGCGGTCTCCCGGTAGGGAACGGTGCCCACGATCAGCACCCGGGGCATCATAGGGCGGCCTCCTGCCGGTGGAGGGCGCGGTAGACCTGCCGCACCATAGGGAAGGGCAGCAGGCACACCAGCGCGTGGGGAACGGCACCCCAGAGAAAGTCAGCGGCGCTGGTCCAGCCCTTTCCCCGGAGGGAGCGGTGGAAGGTCAGCATCCTCCGGGCGTAAGCCGGTCCGCTTCTGCGGCGGCACATCCCTGCCCCGGCCCGCATATACAAAATAGGCTCCCGGAGGTTTTCGCCCCGGAAGCCGGTCTGGAGCATCCGGATCCACAGATCGTAATCTTCAAAGTAGGGGTAGCCCTCGTCATAGCCGCCGGAAGCAAGCACCGCGCTTTTGCGGTACATGACGGCGGGATGGTTGAAGGGGCTGCGCTTCCGGGAGAATTGGCAGATGTCGCTGTAGGCGGCGGGGAGGGTCCGGTGGCCGGTAATATGGGCGGGGGTGTCCTCAAACTCTGCCACGGTGCCGCTGAGAATGGCAAGACCCGGATCCTCCCGGAACCGGGCAAGCTGCTTTTCGCACCGCTGGGGATGGCTGATATCGTCGCTATCCATCCGGGCGATAAACTCGTGGCGGCAGTGCCGGAGTCCCGCGTTCAGCCCGGCGGCAAGGCCCTGGTGCTCCGGCAGCCGGACCACATGAAAGGAATCCGGAAACCGCTGCTGGGTGGAGGTGGCAATGGCTTCCAGAGAATCCGTAAGGGGACCGTCGCAGACCAATACAAAATCGTCAGTGGGGAGGGTCTGGCGGTACATACTGTCTATGGCTTCCTGCAAAAAGGCGGGGTTTTCTTCGGCATAGACAGACATCAGGACAGAGTAGGCGTATTCTTCGTTCACGTTCCGCTCCCCCTTTTCTTGGATAGATCGATTATAGCCCGAAGGGGCAGGGAAAGGTTACCTGTTTTGGGGTAAGTTGTAGGTGCTGGCACTCCCCTTGGTATGTCGATGAGCCGGTAAATTGTTGTTTTGCGGCGAAGCCGCATACCTTCCCCCCGGGGGAAGCCATTGCGCCTGCGGCACTTAAAGCGCCAAACGATAATTTATCGAAATTATGCACCCTCCCCTACAGAATGAAATTTAAGAAAACCTTTAGAATTGCCTTATTGACTTGCACTGTACCAACTGTTATACTAACTGTACTAATACAGCTAGTACAGTCAAGGAGGGATGATATGGTACATCTGGACTACCGGGATGCCCGGCCCATCTATGCCCAGATCATCGGCGGCATCAAGGGGCAGATCACCGGAGGGGTTTTGCGTCCGGGGGACAAGCTGCCAAGCGTCCGGGAGCTGGCGGCGGAGCTGGCCATCAATCCCAACACCATCCAGCGGGCCTACCGCCAGCTGGAAATGGAGGGGTGGATCGTGACCATGCCGGGAAAGGGCTGTTTTGTTTGCCGGGATGAACGATTGGCCGAGGAAGAGAAAAAGGAGCTGCTCATGGCTTTTGACAGAGCTGTGGATGGGCTGCTGGCCTTTGGCATCAGCCGGGACACGCTTATTGCCCGGCTCCAACGAGGAGGTAACGACCATGCTTGAACTGAAACACGTGACCAAGACCTTCGGGTCCTTTAAGGCGCTGGACGACCTGACTATGACCATTCCCCAGGGTGCGGTCTATGGTCTGGTGGGTCCCAACGGCGCGGGCAAGTCCACCGCTATCCGTCATATCACGGGCATCTATCGCCCGGACGAGGGGGAAATTACCCTGGAGGGCCTGCCCATCTACGAAAATCCCGCAGTGAAGACCACCATCGGCTATATCCCCGATGACATCTTCTACTATCCCTCTGCCACATTGGAGGATATGCGGAAATTCTACCGGGGGCTGTACCCCAAATTTGACGATGAACTGTTTGAAAAGCTTCAGGATATCTTCCAGCTTCCCCGGCGCAGCCCCATCCGGCGGTTCTCCAAGGGTATGCAGAAGCAGGCGGCCTTCCACCTGACCATCTGCTGCCGCCCGGAGGTGATGGTGCTGGACGAGCCTGTGGACGGCCTGGACCCGGTGATGCGGCGGCAGGTCATGAGCCTGATCCTGGCGGACGTGGCAGAGCATGGCACCACGGTGCTGATCTCCTCCCACAACCTGCGGGAACTGGAGGACGTGTGCGACCATGTGGGCATTATGGACCACGGCAGAATGCTGCTGGAGCGGAGCCTGGCGGATATGCAGGGCAATACGGTGAAGCTGCAGATCGTAGGTGAGCCTCCTGCGGGGCTGGAAATTCTCCACGAAGCTACCTCCGGGCGGCTGAAAACTCTGGTGGTCCGGGGCGGGGCTGTGGAGGTCACCGAAAAGGTGGCGGCGGTAAAGCCTGCTTACTTCGATGTGCTTCCTCTTTCTCTGGAGGAGATCTTTATTTACGAATTGGGAGGTGTGAACTATGAAGTCAAAGACATCATTCTTTAACGGCGCGGCCTTCAGGAAGGATATGACCCGGTTTTCTCCCCTGTGGGGCGGCTATATCCTGTGCCTGATGCTGGGGCTGTTCCTGCTGGCCCAGGGCGGACTGGATTATAGCTTCGTCCACAATCTCAGCGAATGCATCCAGGTCATGGGTTTGGTCAACTGCGGCTATGCCCTGCTGGTGGCCCAGCTTCTCTTTGGCGACCTGTATAATTCCCGGATGTGCAATGCGCTCCATGCCTTGCCCCTGCGGCGGGAGTGCTGGTTCGGCACCCATATCGCTTCGGGTCTTGCCATGAGCCTGATCCCCACAGCCGTCATGACAGCGGTATCCCTGGTGCTGATGGCCTTTTCCAGTATGGTGAATGGCTGGCAGATCCCCCTGTACTGGATGCTGGCCGCGAACCTCGAATACCTGTTCTTCTTCGGCGTGGCGGTGTTCAGCACTTTCTGCGCCGGAAACCGGCTGGCTATGGCGGTGGTGTATGGCTTTCTGAACTTCGCCTCCTTCGTGGCCTATTACCTGATAAACATTCTGTACATCCCCCTGCTCCACGGCGTGGTACTGCAGGATACTCCTTACATCACCTTCTGCCCTGTGGCGAAAATCGTGGAGGAGGCCTTCATCCACTGTGAGTATCATACTGTGTTCAGCGGCTACTCCGCCGAGGGTTTCCGGGAATATACGGGCTACGGCACCTTTGAAGTAATGGATACCTGGTGGTATCTGTGGGTCATTGCCGCTGTGGGCATCGCCCTAAGCGCTCTGGGACTGGTGCTGTACCGTCGGCGGAAGCTGGAGTGTGCCGGAGATTTTCTGGCAACGAAAAAGCTGGAGCCGGTATTTATGGTGCTGTTCTCCATCTGCACCGCCTGCGCCTTCCAGATCGTCACCGGTTCGGTCCTGGGTTACGGCTATGACGGGAACACTGTCAGCACGCTGGTATTCCTGGGGGCAGGACTGGCGGCAGGCTGGTTTGCCGGACGGATGCTGGTGGAGCGGAACGCTCGGGTATTCCGTAAGCCGAAAAACTGGCTGGGTCTCCTGGCACTGACCCTGGCTGTGGGTGTGAGCCTGGTGCTGACCAAAGCGGACATCTTCGGCATTGAGGACTGGGTCCCCCAGAAGGACCAGGTGGAAAGGGCCTGGCTGACCAATTATTCCATCTATGGCCGGAACCCCGTGATGTCCGGTGACAGCATCGACGATGTGCTCCGGGTCCATGAGCTGGCCCTGGAGGATAAGCTGACCTACGAGCAGGCCAGCGCCGACCGGCAGGCGGCCTACGCGGAGTATGAGGAAGCTACCATGGAAATCGCCGAGGACGGCACCGTGTACAACGACTATTCCAAGGCCAAGCTCCGGGATTATAAGCAGTATTCCAGAGTCACGGTCACCTATCAAATGAAGGACGGCCGCCGGGTCCAGCGGGAATACTTCATCATGGTGGATACCGAGGAAGGCGAGCTGGTGAAGCGGCATTACAGCAGTGAAGCGTATCTCCTGTGGGACCAGATCGGCTGGCAGGAAAGCGACAGCCTGCTGGATCTGGTGGCGAAGCCTGAGAGAATCAGCGTAGAGGGTATCCACTTGGATGACGCATACCTGACAGAGGAAGCCGTGGAAGAACTGTTCCGGGCGATCTCCGCTGACTGCGCCGCGGGAACCATGGCCCAGAACACGGAATTCCACAAGGGCGCGGTCTTTGAGGAGGGCGAGGCCCAGCTCCGGGAGTATTGGATCGACATCCAAATAGGACTGCCTGTGGAATGCGGTTTCAGCCTGAACATTTACGCCGACTCGGCGAACACCCTTGCCTGGTTGGAAAGCACCGGAGTGCTGGAGGAAGTCCACGCCCAAGTGGTGGAAGGCTCCAAATACGGCTAACATAAATAGATCCCAGCCTGTTTTCATGCAGGCTGGGATCTTTCTTTGCAATTAAAAGGGAGAATTGGTTTTGGCAGTTTTTCCGGGTGTCTGTCCGGGTTTTTGGATGTGCGTGCGGGACAATTGCTCCAGAGAGGCTTCGTACTGGTCGTTGGCCAGGGCGGTGTAGAGGATGTCGATGATATTCAGCTGGGAGGTCCGGGAAGCCATGGCGCCGCTGCGGAAGATGGATTCGTTGGCGGTGGTGTAGAGCTTCTGGTCCGCCAGCTCCGTCACCGGGGAGTTGACGCACCGGGTGATGGCGATGATGGGGGTGCGGTTGACCTTCAGGGCTTTCATGCACTCGATGACCTCCACCGTGGCACCGGAATAGGAAATGACGATGCCCAGGTCCTCCCGGGTGGCATTCCGGGCCTGGAGCAGCTGGGAGTGCCAGTCCTCGTTGATGATGCACAGCTTGTTCAGCCGGAGAAATTTCAGATAGGCATCTCGGGCAGCACACAGGGAGGCGCCCATGCCAAACAGATAGACTACC
>JAXJVC010000006.1:0-5524 GCA_036308745.1 Oscillospiraceae bacterium
CGCATGAAGCAACACTGCGCCAATGCCCAGGCCATTGCCGAATACCTCCAGGGCCATGAAAAGGTCAAGTGGGTCAAGTACTGCGGCCTGAAGGGTGACAAGTATTATGATCTGGCCCGGAAGTATATGCCGGACGGCTCCTGCGGTGTCATCTCCTTTGGCCTGAAGGGCGGTCGAAAGGCTGCCGAGGTATTCATGAAGCACCTGAAGCTGGGCTCCATCGAGACCCATGTGGCAGATTCCCGCACCTGCTGCCTGCATCCCGCCTCCTCCACTCACCGGCAGATGACCGATGCGGAGCTGGATGCCGCCGGTGTGGGTGCCGACCTGATCCGTTTGAGCTGCGGCCTGGAAAATGCCCAGGATCTGATCGCAGATATCGCCCAGGCTCTTGAAAATGTATAACCGGGAGGACACATCGTGCCCATTCAGATACCCAATGACCTACCTGCCGCAGGTATCCTGCAACAGGAAAACATCTTTGTCATGAAGCAGACCCGGGCGGAGACCCAGCAAATCCGCCCTCTGGAGATTGTTCTGCTGAACCTGATGCCCACCAAGATCGTCACTGAGACCCAGCTCAGCCGTGTTTTGGGCAACACGCCCCTTCAGGTCCACCTGGAGCTGATGATGGTCTCCGGACACAAATCCAGGAATACTCCCCAGGAACATCTGCTGACCTTTTATAAGACCTTTGATGAGTTAAAAGACCGGAAATTTGACGGCATGGTCATCACCGGCGCTCCTGTGGAGCATATGCCCTTTGATCAGGTGGACTACTGGGAGGAACTATGCCAGATCATGGAGTGGAGCAAGACCCATGTTCATTCCACCTTCCATATCTGCTGGGCTGCCCAGGCCGGCCTTTACTACCACTACGGAATCCAGAAAAAGCAGCTTCCCCAGAAGCTTTTCGGTGTCTATCCCCACTATGCCGACTATAAACGGGCCATTTTACTGCGTGGCTTTGACGATGAATTCTGGGTCCCCCACTCCCGGCATACCACTGTGGACCGGGCAGACCTTGAGCGGATCCCCGGCATGAAGATTCTTGCCTCCTCTCCCCAGGCAGGTGTTTACCTGATGATGAATGACCAGGGCCGCCAGATTTTTGTAACCGGCCACTCGGAATACGATCCTGACACCTTGGAAAAGGAATACCTGCGCGATAAAAACCAGGGTCTTTCCATCCAGGTGCCAGACAATTATTACCCGGGGAATGACGACACCCAACCTCCCATTGTCCGCTGGCGGGGCCATGCCAACCTGCTCTACAGCAATTGGCTGAACTACTTCGTCTATCAGACCACACCTTACGACATCATGGCAGTCGGTAAGGAATCCACGCCGAGGTGACAGTATGTCCGAATACATCCTGGACCTGCGAAAAATTGTCGGCCACCGTCCTCTTTTGCAGGTGGGTGCCAGTGTGATCGTGGAAAATGAATTGGGCCAGGTGCTTCTGCAGCGCCGGGCAGACAACCACTGCTGGGGCTATGCCGGCGGCTCCGTGGAACTGGACGAAGTAATTGAAGAGGCCGCAAAACGGGAACTGTTGGAAGAAACCGGCCTGACCGCCCACACGCTGGAGCTGTTCGGGGTCTTTTCCGGAAAAGAAATGCATTATATTTATCCTAACGGAGATGAGGTCTCCAATGTGGATATCGTTTATCTGTGCCGATCCTATTCAGGAGAACTGAAGCGGCAGGAAAGCGAAGTGGAAGTGCTGTGCTTCTTCTCCCCGGATGCGATGCCTGAAAAGATATCCCCGCCCAACCAAGTTCCTTTACAAAAATGGGCAGCAAGTAAACACCAGTAAAAAATATATACACATCCCACCTTCCACACTTGAAATGGAGGGTGGGATTCAGTATAATATGGAAAGGTTTTGTTTATGAGGATATAACTATGATAAAAGCGATTCTGTTCGATCTGGACGGCACCCTGCTTCCTATGGATCAGGAGATTTTTCTGAAGGCCTACCTGGGCGGCCTTGCCAAAAAAATGGCTCCCCACGGCTACGATCCCGACTCTCTGGTAAAAGCCATCTGGAAAGGCACCGGAGCTATGGTGATGAATGACGGAACCCATACAAACGAAGAGGTCTTCTGGACGGTCTTCTCGAAACTTATAGGCAGGGATACCCGTGTGGACGAGCCCAAATTCCAGGAGTTCTACGAAAACGAATTTCAGGATATCCGCAAATGCTGCGGCTTCGATCCCCGGGCAGCGGAAGCCATAACGGAGATCAAAACGATGGGCTACCGGATAGCCCTTGCCACCAATCCCCTATTCCCCGCCATTGCCACCCAAAGCCGCACCAGATGGGCAGGTCTGAAGATCGAGGATTTTGACCTTATCACCACCTATGAAGCCTCCCGCCATTGCAAGCCCAACCCGGATTATTATCGGGATATTTTGGAAATACTGAACCTCAACCCCCAGGAGTGCGTCATGGTTGGCAACGATGTAGCCGAAGATATGGTCGCGGAAAGACTGGGAATGCGGGTATTTCTGCTGACCGACTGTATCATCAACAAGGATAACCGGGACATCACCCCCTATCCTCACGGCAGCTTCCCGGAGCTGATGGAATTTATCCGGGGCCTTTGATATGATTCTTTATCTTTTGATCGTTCTCATTCTTGGTGTGCTTTTCGGCGGCGGCTTTTATGCCTATCGGATCGGATTCTACTCCCCTACAGACAACAGAGACCAGCTCCCGCCCACCGATGGCCCCCAGTATGACCCCTACCGGGAGGAAATGGCCCGGATTTTCCGCCAGCTCAATGACCGCCCCTGCGAGTTTGTCACCATCGATTCTCATGACGGTCTGACCCTCTCAGGCCGGTACTATCACATCAAAGACGGCGCCCCCCTGGATATCGGCTTCCACGGCTACCGCAGTTCCCCTATGACAGACTTTTCCGGTGGCAGTGAGCTGAGCTTCCAATTAGAGCATAACGTCCTTCTCATCGACCAACGAGCCCACGGAAAGAGTGAGGGCAATACCATTACCTTTGGCATTCTGGAGCGGCAGGACGTTCTCAGCTGGGTCAATTATGCTCTGGAGCGTTTTGGCGCGGATACAAAGATCATCCTCTACGGCATCTCCATGGGTGCCGCTACTGTCCTGATGGCCTCTGAGCTGGAGCTTCCCGAAAATGTGAAGGGCATCATTGCCGACTGCCCCTACGGCTCCCCTCTGGGCATCATCACCCATGTGGCAAAGGATACCCCCATCCCCTCCTCACTGGTGGCCCCCTTTGTAAGGCTGGGCGCCCACGTATTCGGAGGCTTTGATATTCTGGAGACCGATGCCATTCAAGCTGTGAAAAACGCCCAGGTGCCCATCCTGGTGATCCACGGTGAGGGGGACAGCTTCGTACCCTGTGATATGAGCGCTCCCATTGCGGAAGCCAATCCGGAAATAGTCCGCCGCCATACCTTCCCCGGTGCAGATCACGGCATCAGCTATCTTGTGGACACACCCCGCTACCGCAAACTGGTCACAGAATTCATGGAAGAAGTCTTGCAATAATTCGCACGCAGACTAACGTCCCGCCGGACATTCCGGCGGGACGTTCCATATCCTGTGTTTTCTTTTCAACTATGATACAATTGTACCGCCCATTTGATTTCGCCAACTATACCACATTCCCAAATTTTTCTCAATGGACTTGATTTTTCCCGGAAATGGACTACAATAGGACCTATATTTTCCCTGAAAGGGTGCGTTTATATGAACAAAATCTATATCCCCAAAGATTACAAGCCTGTGCTGGATGCCTACGATACCCAGCGGGCCATTGCTTACATCAAAGAAACCTTCCAGGAGGAGTTTTCCAAGGCACTGAACCTAAAGCGCGTCTCCGCTCCCCTGTTTGTTACAGAAAATTCTGGTCTGAATGATAACCTGAACGGCTACGAGCGTGCCGTTTCCTTCGATATCCCCGCCGTGGGTACGGATGCCCAGGTGGTCCAGTCCCTGGCAAAGTGGAAGCGTCTGGCCCTGAAGCGGTACAACTTCACCATCGGCAACGGCCTGTACACCGACATGAACGCCATCCGCCGGGATGAGGACCTGGACAATGTCCACTCCATCTACGTGGACCAGTGGGACTGGGAAAAAATCATCACCCGGGATAACCGCAATTCTGAGTATCTGAAGCTCATCGTCCGGGCCATTGTCCGGGCCATCTGCGACACCAACGACCGCCTCCATGTCCGCTTCCCCCAGCTTCGCACCGAGCTGTGCCGGGAAGTCTCCTTTGTCACCTCTCAGGCACTGGAGGACATGTACCCCAACCTGAAGACCGGCTCCGAGCGGGAAAAGGCCTACGTGAAAGAGCATAAGACCGCCTGCATCATGCAGATCGGCGGCAAGCTCCGCTCCGGCAAGCCCCACGACGGGCGCGCCCCCGACTACGATGACTGGAACTTGAACTGCGATATTTTCTTCTGGGATGAGGTCCTGGACCGGGCTTTGGAAATCTCCTCCATGGGTATCCGTGTGGACGCCGAATCCCTGGACCGGCAGCTGAAGGAAGCGGGCTGCGATGACCGTCGGGAACTGCCCTTCCACAAGAGCCTTCTGAACGACGAACTGCCCCTGACCATCGGCGGCGGTATCGGCCAGTCCCGCCTTGCCATGCTGATGATGGGCTGCGCCCACATTGGCGAAGTCCAGTCCAGCGTTTGGGATCATGAGACCATGGAAGCCTGCGAAAAGGCTGGCATCCGCCTTCTTTAATTTACACCACAGCGGCACCCTTCCGTGCCGCTGTTCTTTTTTTGCCTTGTCCGCGTATGCTGTTACCGGGTGAAGTATTATGAAAGCATCATGGAAACCGTACGTATTCTGGATCCTGCTGGCAGAGGCCGTGGGAGCCCTTTCCGGTTGGCTGAGCCGGGAGGGATCGGAGGTATTCAGCCAAACCGTAATTCAACCGCCCTTGTCTCCCCCTGCCATCCTGTTTCCCATCGTTTGGACAATCCTCTACGCCCTCATGGGCATCGGTGCCGCCCAGGTCAGTCTGACGCCCTCATCCCCTGAGCGAAGCCGGAGCCTGAATCTGGTCGTTATCCAGCTTGTGGTCAACTTCTTCTGGAGCCTGATCTTCTTCAACGCCCAGGCCTACGGCTTCGCCTTCCTTTGGCTGCTTCTGCTATGGGTGCTGGTGCTGCTGATGATCCTGGCTTTTCGGAAAGTCGATCCCCTTGCCGCCTTGCTGCAGATTCCGTATCTTCTCTGGCTTACCTTCGCCGCTTATCTCAGCTTTGGTGTATGGTATCTGAACCGCTGAAATTTTCCCGTTGACAACAAGGCTTCCTTTTGCTATAGTATTAGTAGTTAGCTAACGCTAACTACTAATACTGAAGGAGACAGACACTATGGAAATTTATGAGATCACCCAAACCATGTGTGCAGTATCCGGCCTGGTCTGTCTGATGCTGGGTATCTATTCCTTGAAACGTTATGTAAAAACACTGTTGTGATTTTGAATGGGGCATCCGACACGGA
>JAXJVC010000007.1:0-2154 GCA_036308745.1 Oscillospiraceae bacterium
ACATATCACATAGACCGGCTTTCCTGGCTCTAGTTCTGCAATACGATCTCTTAGATCGTCTACCGGAATATTTCGGAAGCCGGGAATATGCCCCCGGTTGAATTCACCGACGGTGCGGGTGTCCAGTAAGGTGACGGAATCCTTTTGAAGAAGATCATTAAGATCGGCCAGATGCCACTGCTTCAAAACACCGGAAGCAATGTTGTCGATCATGAATCCTGCCATGTTCACCGGGTCCTTGGCGGAAGAATAGGGTGGCGCATAGGCAAGGTCCAGTTCCTTCAGCTCCGTGGCTTTCATCCCGGCATGGATGGCAGTTGCCAGAACATCGATCCGCTTGTCCACACCGTCGAAACCTACGATCTGGGCACCCAGCAAACGGTAAGTATCCTTTTCAAAAACCACCTTCATGGTCATCACCTTACCGCCGGGATAGTATCCGGCATGGCTCATAGGGGAAAGAACCACAGATTCTACATCCAATCCAGCCTTTCTGGCATTGGTTTCGTTGATTCCGGTGACTGCTGCTGTCAGATTAAAAACTTTGATAATGCTGCTGCCCTGAGAACCGGGATAGCGGCTGTCTCCACCGCAGATATTATCTGCTGCAATGCGGCCTTGCTTGTTGGCTGGGCCTGCCAGAGAGATCAGTGCGTTTTCTCCGGTCACAGAATGCTTCACCTGCACCGCATCACCCACAGCAAATATATCCGGCACAGAGGTCTCCATGCGGTCGTTGACCAGGATACTGCCCTTGATACCAAGTGTGAGACCGGCATCCTTTGCCAGCTTGCTCTCGGGAGTAACACCAATTGCCAGGATCACCATATCCGCGTGAAGGGGTGCGGAATCCCGAAGGAGCACATCGACTCCGCCGTTTTGTTCCCGGAAGCCCTCCACAGTTTGTCCGAGGAAAAGCTGTATGCCGGCTTTGCGGACTTCGTTATGGATAAAGGCTGCCATGTCAGGATCAAAGGGATTCATCAGTTGCTTGGGACGCTGAACGATGGTGACATCCATACCGATCTCTCGCAGGTTTTCAGCCAGCTCCAGCCCGATAAACCCGCCACCAGCAAGAACAACAGATCTGGGATGATACTGATTGATATATTCCTTGATCCGGAAGGTATCCTCCACCGTGCGCAGGGTAAACAGCTTGTCGATGCCAATTCCCGGCAGCTTTGGCTGGGTCGGCTGGGCACCGGGGGAAAGGAGCAGTTTATCATAGCATTCATCGAAAACGGCTCCGGTTTCCAGGTTTTGGACAGTGACAGTCTTCCGTTCCGGGTGGATGGCGGTGACTTCATGGTGTACCTTCATGGCAATCCGGAAGCGTTTCCAGAAACTTTCAGGAGTTTGCAGGGTAAGGTCATCCGCATCTGTAATCACATCGCCTATATAATATGGCAGACCACAGTTTGCATAGGAGATATAGCCTGATCGCTCGAATACGATGATTTCTGCCTGCTCGTCCAGCCTGCGGATTCTTGCTGCGGCAGTTGCGCCGCCTGCGACACCGCCAACAATGACAACTTTCATAATATCAAACATCCTTTCTGGTTACCGGCTTAGTTTTTGCTGTACAGAGGGAAACCGGCGCATATCGGTGTGAGGAATGAATTTCGCTGCCTGCATGCGGACAAGAAAATCCGGGATGGAGGCAAATTGGACGCAGTAAATGTTTTCCAAAAGTTCTTTAGCCTCGGCCAGTAGGGAATGGTTCAACAGAACTTTTCTGGCACCATCCAGAGAACTGTTTCTCAAAACACGGTACTTCTCCCTGGGAAGATCCGGGAAAATGCCAATGGTAATGGCAGATTCCAGATCGGAATGGGCAGGGAAAGCACCTGAAAGATAACAATGATCAAGATCCTCAAAGGCGATGCCTGCAGATTCTAGCAAGCACTCCATCATGGTGTATGCAGCTGCTTTGGTGTCAAGATACTGATCAATATCGGTCTGGGAGAAATAGAGAGGACTGTCGGCTGCGGATTCTTCAGCATGAGCATAAACCGCACCATACTGGTTTTCGTCAGGCAGATAGACGATCCGTGGGGAGGCTTCCGGATTCAGTTCTCCCGCAATGTTGATCCAGCCATTCAGCCGCATCTGTGCAAGTAGATCGATAATGCCACTGCCGCAGATACCGATTGG
>JAXJVC010000008.1:0-4172 GCA_036308745.1 Oscillospiraceae bacterium
GCAGCGGGCTGAGGTGCTGACTGCGGCCCTGCCCTACATCAAGAAATACAACGGCAAGATCGTGGTGGTCAAGTATGGCGGCAACGCCATGATCAACGAGCAGCTGAAGCAGCAGGTCATGGAGGACATTGCCCTGCTGTGGCTCATCGGCGTCAAGGTGGTGCTGATCCACGGCGGCGGCCCGGAGATCAGTGAGACCATGAAGCGTCTGGGCAAGGAAGCCAAGTTCGTGGACGGCCTGCGAGTCACGGACAAGGAAACCGTGGACATTGTCCAGATGGTCCTGGCAGGCAAGGTCAATAAGACCCTGGTGAACCTGCTGCAGATGAAGGGTGGCCATGCCGTCGGCCTTTCCGGTATCGATGGCGGCATCATCGAAGCCAAAATGAAGAACGAGGCCCTGGGCTATGTGGGCGAGATCACCAAGATCCGCACTCAGCCCATCACCGACCTGCTGGAGAAGCATTATATTCCCGTTATCTCCACCGTGGCCAGCGACCGCCATGGCAATACCTATAACATCAACGGCGATACCGCCGCGGCTTACATCGCCGGCGCTCTGAACGCCGAGCGGCTGATCATGATGACCGACATCGACGGTGTGATGCGGGACAAGGATGACCCCACCAGCCTGATCCGGGAGCTGACTGTCAGCGAAGCAAGACAGCTTTTCGACGACGGCATCGTTTCCGGCGGCATGATTCCCAAGGTGGAATGCTGCATCGATGCCATCAACAAGGGTGTCAAAAACGTGGTCATCAACGATGGCCGGGTGCCCCACTCCATCCTGATGGAGCTGCTGACTGCCGAGGGCGCCGGTACGCTGGTAAGAGGTGACTGATATGAGTATCATGGAAATGGACCAGGCCTATGTGGCCGGTACCTATAAGCGGTTCCCTGTGGAGATCGTCTCCGGTAAGGGTTCCAAAGTATACGACGAAAGCGGCAAGGCTTATGTGGACATGGGCTCCGGCATCGGCGTGACCGCCTTCGGCATCGCTGATGATGCCTGGCAGCAGGCTGTCACCGCCCAGTTGGGCAAGGTGCAGCATATGTCCAACCTGTACTACACCGAGCCCTGCGCCAAGCTTGCTAAGCTCCTGTGCGATAACACCGGCATGAAGAAGGTATTCTTCGCCAATTCCGGTGCGGAAGCCAACGAGTGCGCCATTAAAGTGGCAAGAAAGTATTCCTCTGAAAAGAAGGGTAAGGACTGCTACACCATCCTGACCCTGGTGAACAGCTTTCACGGCCGCACGCTGACTACCCTGGCAGCTACCGGACAGGATCACTTCCATACCCTGTTCCAGCCCCTGACTCCCGGCTTCCTCCATGTGGAGGCCAACAATGTGGAGGCTTTGAACCAGGTTGTGGCAGAAAATAACATTGCCGGTATTATGCTGGAGTGCGTCCAGGGTGAGGGCGGCGTCAACCCCCTGACCCCGGAATTTGTGGCGGCAGCCGCAAAACTGGCCAAGGAGCAGGATATCCCCCTGATCATTGATGAAGTCCAGACCGGCAACGGCCGTACCGGCAAGCTGTATGCCTATATGCACTACGGAATTACCCCCGACATCGTTTCCACCGCCAAGGGACTGGGCGGCGGCCTGCCCATCGGCGCGGTGCTGATGGGGGAGAAGGTCCAGAATGTGCTGGGCTATGGTGACCATGGTTCTACCTACGGCGGCAACCCGGTGTGCTGCGCCGGTGCCATCAGTGTCATTGAGCGGCTGACCGAGGACTTCCTGGCCGGTGTGCGGCGCAAGAGCGGCTATGTATTCTCTGCTCTGTACAATGCCCCCGGTGTGGAAAGCGTCACCGGCATGGGTCTGATGGTGGGCATCAAGACCAAAGCTCCTGCGGCAGATGTGGTCCGGGCTTGTATGGAAAAGGGCGTTCTGTGTCTGACGGCCAAGGATAAGGTCCGTCTGCTGCCCGCTTTGAATATCCCCATGGAGGACCTTACCTACGCTGTGGAGACCCTGAAGACCGTTTGCAAGGAACTGGGAGGAGAATGAATATGGATCTGAAAGGCAAGAGCTTTCTGAAGCTGCTGGACCTGACCTCCGAGGAGATCGGCGGCCTGCTGGACCTGGCGGCAGACCTGAAGGCAAAGAAGAAGGCAGGCGTACCCCACCGGCTGTGTGAGGGCAAGAACATCGTCCTTCTGTTTGAAAAGGATTCCACCCGGACCCGCTGCGCCTTTGAGGTGGCGGGCCATGACTTGGGGATGGGCGTGACCTATCTCGGCCCCACCGGTTCCCAGATGGGCAAAAAGGAGTCCATCGCGGATACCGCCCGTGTTCTGGGTCGGATGTATGACGGCATCGAATACCGGGGCTTCGGCCAGGAGATCGTGGAGGATCTGGCAAAGTATGCTGGGATTCCCGTATGGAACGGCCTGACCAACGAATTCCACCCCACCCAGATTCTGGCGGACTTCCTGACCATGCGGGAGCATTTCGGCGATCTGAAGGGCAAGAAGCTGGTATATATGGGCGATGCCCGGTACAATATGGGCAACTCCCTCATGGTTGGCTGCGCCAAGATGGGTATGCACTTCGTGGCCTGCGCCCCGGAGAAGTATTTCCCCAGCCCGGAACTGGTGGCCCAGTGTCAGGCCGTTGCGGACCAGACCGGCGCTGTGCTGGAATTTATCACCGATCCCATGGAAGCCACCAAGGGCGCCCATGTGATCTATACCGATGTCTGGGTCTCCATGGGCGAGCCGGACAGCGTGTGGAAGGAGCGCATCGAGGACCTGACGCCCTACCGGGTGACCAAGGCACTGATGGACAACGCAGGAGAGCAGTGCCGCTTTATGCACTGCCTGCCCGCTTTCCATGACCTGAAGACCACCATTGGCAAGCAGATCTACGACAAGTTCGGCATCGACTGCATGGAGGTCACCGACGAAGTCTTTGAAAGTGAGCAGTCCATCGTCTTTGACGAGGCGGAAAACCGGATGCACACCATCAAGGCCGTCATGGCGGCTACTCTGTAATACCGGATCCCACCCGTTTTCGGGTGGGATTTTTGTTGACTTCCGTCCCGGTGGTTTCTATAATGGAGAAAAACCAAAAGGAGAGGCCCTATGGAGATCCAGACCCTGAAAGAGATATATTCCCGCTATGAAGCGGAAGCGGCGGCAGTGCGGGCGAAGGCGTCAGTCTTTGACGGCCTGTTTGGCATGGGGGATGACCCCCGGAAGGACCCCTGCCATATGCGCTTTTACGAGGGCGTGGAGCAGTGGGCGAAGGGATTTCTGGCGGAAGGGCCGGGAGAGCCTGCGGCCTATGAAGCAGTATCCTGGATTCTGTCCGCCCCGGCGGACCATGAAGGGGAGGCTGTGTACTGGTTTTTGTATGCCGCCCAGGGATTGTGCCGGGATCTGATCCCCACCCTTTCACCGGAACACTGTGTACAGCTACGAGATTTTTATGATGCCCAGTACCCTCGCCGGGACCGAATGCCGGTGCAGAAAGAGGTCTACCGTCTGCTGAAGAAGGGATCAAAAGCCTAATGGAATTATCCAACACCCCCGCTGCCGCGGGGGTGTTGTTTTTGACAACGACCTATCAGGATCTCCGGAAGGGTGTAAAAGAAACAGCAAACTAATCTAATAGGAAAGCAAAACTCTTTGGTTGAAAGCACCATGAACGGGTGGAAGAATTTGTTACAACTGCTGAAAAAATTAACCAGAAACATTCCGGAATTGACAGGGAAATTTGTATGATGTAATATATCTATGAGCATTGGATGTAAATCCATCGCTGAAATCGATAAATCCGTGGCGAAAGCCCGGAGGCTCGGTGAAACTTTTTACTTTGAAGGGAGAACACAAAAATGAAGAAGATCCTTGCTCTGGCTATGGCTCTGGTCATGGTTCTGGCCCTGGCTGCCTGCGGCGCCCCCGCTCCTGCTGCTTCTGCTGACAATCTGGTCGGCGTTGCAATGCCCACTAAGGACCTGCAGCGTTGGAACCAGGATGGCGCCAACATGAAGTCCCAGCTGGAAGCTGCCGGCTACACCGTTGACCTGCAGTACGCTGCCAACGACATCGCAACTCAGGTTTCTCAGATTGAGAACATGATCGCCAATGGCTGTAAGGTCCTGGTCATCGCCTCCATCGACGGCGAGGCTCTGGGCACCGTTCTGGATCAGGCTAAGGC
>JAXJVC010000009.1:0-1622 GCA_036308745.1 Oscillospiraceae bacterium
AATCGTTTTATTGTGCCGCTTTTGCGGCACATCGCTTATCAGCGATAAGAAACGTATTGACTACGTTTTTTTGCGGCTTTGCCGCAAGCCACAATCCTTGTGGCGTAATAAAATGCTCTTTAAGCATTTTATTAAAAACTAGTATAAAAACATTGCGAGCCAGTCAGCAGACTGGCGTGGCAATCCCCATTGCAAGGAGGAAATTGCCACGTCGCTTCGCTCCTCGCAATGACATGGTTATCGATAGTCACACAAAGGAGAGAAACAACCCATGAAGAACACCATCTTTACCGGCATGGCTACCGCCATCGTCACCCCCATGACCGAAAATGCCATCGACTACGAGGCCCTGGGCCGCTTCATTGAATTCCAGATTGAAAACGGCATCAACGCCATCGTGGTCATGGGCACCACCGGTGAGAATGCCACCATCGAGCCTGAGGATCAGAAGGAAGTCATCCGCTTCACCGTGGAAAAGGTGGCAAAGCGGGTCCCCGTCATCGCCGGCACCGGCACCAACAACACCGACCATGTGCTGCACAACACCAAGAACGCCTGCGAAGTGGGCGCTGACGCCATCCTGGTGGTCACCCCCTACTACAACAAGGCCACCCAGAACGGCCTCATCCAGCACTTCACCACCATCGCCGACGCTTCCACCGTGCCTGTGATCCTGTACAACGTTCCCGGCCGTACCGGCTGCAACCTGCTGCCCAAGACCGTGGCAAAGCTGGCAGAGCATCCCAACATCGTGGCCGTCAAGGAAGCCACCGGCAACATGGCCCAGATGGTGGAGATCATGCACCTGTGCGGCGACAAGATCGACGTCTACTCCGGCGAGGATGCCCTGACCGTTGCCATGATGTCCATGGGCGGCGCTGGCACCATCAGCGTGCTGAGCAACGTGGTGCCCAAGGAGGCCGTTGCCATGACCGACGCCTGCAAGGCCGGTGACTTCAATACCGCCGCCAAGCTGCAGTGCAATCTGCTGCCCCTGACCAACGCCCTGTTCAGCGAGGTCAACCCCATCCCCGCCAAGGCTGCGGTTTCCGCCATGGGCTTCGGCGAGGAGCATCTGCGCCTGCCTCTGACCCCCATGGAGGACGCCACCCGGGCAAAGCTGTATGAAGAGATGAGAAAGCTGGGTATCAACGTATGAGAGCAGTGGTATGCGGCGCCAACGGCGCCATGGGCAAGCTGATCTGCGGCATTCTGGGAGAGGAAGTTGCGGGAAAGGTCAGCATTGACGGCGAGAACAACGTCCCCAAAACCTTTGCCGAGCTGGGCAAGGTGGAGGCTGATGTGGTCATCGACTTCTCCCACCACACCGCCATTGCCGACGTGCTGGCCTACGCAAAGCAGATCGGTGCCGCCGCTGTCATCGGCACCACCGGCCACACCGCCGAGGAAAAAGAGCTGATCTACGCCGCCGCAAAGGAGATCCCCGTGTTCTTCTCCGGCAATATGAGCCTTGGCATTGCCGTGCTGTGCCGCCTGGCTAAGGAAGCCGCCCGGTATTTCCCCGACGCGGACATCGAGATCGTGGAAGTCCACCACAACCGGAAGGTAGACGCTCCCAGCGGCACCGCCCTGATGCTGTTCAACGCCATCAAGGAGGTCCG
>JAXJVC010000010.1:0-2311 GCA_036308745.1 Oscillospiraceae bacterium
CTCTTATTGCGGTTGTTCAGATACACCTTGTCACCGGGCTTTAAGTCCATGCCGGGCACAGCAGGCTGGAAACCGTGGGCCTCAGCCACCTGGCAGGCCCAGGCTGTAGCCTCCCGCTCGGTCTTGCAGGCATCGATAAAGGAAGCGTAACGCTTGCAGTAGGCTTCCATTTCGCTGCGCTGTGCTTCGGTGAGGTTGGCGTAGCCATTCTTGGGGGCGAACACAAGGGATTCGCGGAGTTCGTCGATGGTCATATTCATGTCCTCCATAATTAAGTTTATTATGGTTCTATTATACCGATCTTACGCAGAAATGCAACACATTCCCTTTGAAATGCATCCTTTGTTCCCGGATTCTCCAACACATAGTCACATCTTTCCCGGAACCACCCTTCCTTATGCTGGGCTGCGATCCGGCTGCGGGCATAGTCCTGAGAGATCCCATCCCGCGCCATGAGCCGTTTTACCCGCTCCTCCTCGGGAGCGGTGACCCCAACGGTCACATCGCACAGTTCTGCCAATTCTCCTTCAAACAGGGCAATGGCATCAATGGCCGCGTGTCCCCTGTTCGTTTCCAGCAGACGCAGCACCTCTTTTTTTACCGCCCCATGGGTAATGGCATTTAAGTCCAGCAGTGCCTGTTCATCGGCAAAAACGATGCTCCCCAGCTTTTTCCGCTGTAATACACCATTTTCCACCGTTCCCGGGAAACGGGCTTCAATAGCCCCCAGCAGTTCCTGGTCTGTGGTCAGCAGTCGGTGATAGATGGCGTCGCAATCCAGCACCAGACATCCCGCCTGTTCCATGGTCTCCAGCAGGGTGGTCTTGCCGCAGCCGGTACCACCGGTGATACCCAGGATCATGCCTCCACCTCCGCGTCCACAATGTGGAAAGCGGCAGCTTTTTTCAGCCGGTTCTGCACCGCGTAGGCAACGCCCCCGCCCACCGGACACCGGGCATACACCTGATGGATACTGGGGTTATCCAGTTCCCGCAGTGCCGCAAACAGTCCCGCGGACAGGGTATTCACATCCGCCTCCCGGCCATAGGACAGAGGGTCGCACCCTTCGTACAGAGGCAGTTCTTCCTCAAAGCACAGCACCCGGTCGCCGGGTTCAAAATGGGCATGGATATACTGGGCCGCCTTCTCCCGGGAACCGGAGACGATGACCACCGGCTCCGCCGGGGCATAATGCCGGTACTTCATGCCGGGGGCTTTCACCACAGCGTCCTTGTCCACCTGGGCGGTGACGGCCTTGTCCACCACCAGATCACCCAGTACCTCCAGAAGCTGCTCCGGGGTCACACCGCCGGGGCGCAGCAGCCGGGGCCGCTCCTCCGTAAGATCCACGATGGTGGATTCCACACCCACCCGGCAGGGTCCGCCGTCCACGATGGCGGCAATCTTCCCGTCGTGGTCGTGGAAAACGTGTTCCGCCGTGGTGGTAGAGGGTTTCCCGGAAATATTGGCAGAGGGGGCAGCAATGGGCACCCCAGCCAGACGGATGATCTCCCGGGTCACATCATTGTCCGGACACCGGACAGCCACCGTATCCAGGCCGCCGGTGGTGCGCTTGGGCACCACATTCCGGGCAGGCAGCACAATGGTCAGAGGGCCGGGCCAGAAGGCCTCCGCCAGATCATAGGCCTTCTGAGGGATGTGGTGACAGAACAATTCGATCTGCTCCGGGCCGGAGATATGCAGGATCAGGGGATTGTCCTGAGGACGGCCCTTTGCCTCAAAAATTTTTGCAACGGCGTTTTCGTCCAGACCGTTTGCACCCAAACCGTAGACAGTCTCGGTGGGAATAGCCACAAGTTCACCATTTCTAATGAGATTTGCTGCAGATGTCGCCGTTTCGGGGTCGGATGCGTGAAGGTATTGGGTTTGCATAATCGCAACCTCCATAAAATTAGGAATTAGGAGTTAGGAATTAGGAATGGAAAAGGACGAAGCATTGGGGCAATTCCTCACTCCTCATTCCTAACTCCTAATTTGAATACAAGCAAAAGGGCAGTTGCGCAGCAACTGCCCCTTCGGTACGCTATTGATTAAACAGTGGGCTGGTTAGCTGCCTCGATGATCTTGACGAACTTCTCGGGAACCAGGGAAGCACCGCCGATCAGGCCGCCGTCGATGTCGGGCTGAGCCAGCAGTTCGAAGGCGTTCTTCTCGTTCATGGAGCCACCGTACAGGATGGAGATAGCCCGTGCATTCTTGGAGGAATACAGCTTGCGGACAACGGTACGGATGCTCTCGCAGACTTCCTCAGCCTGCTCGGGGGTAGCGGTACGGCCGGTGCCGATGGCCC
>JAXJVC010000011.1:0-1856 GCA_036308745.1 Oscillospiraceae bacterium
GATGGAATTTCATTATGCCTATGCGGCATAAGAAATTCCCGCCTTGCTGCGCAGCAAGGCGGGAATATAACCGAATATTTTGTTTTTTCTACTGTCTACTTGACAGGGGGCACTTCATGTTCCGCGGCCCTTACGTTTTATTACAGATACTGCCGGATATCGATGGTCAGCTTTTCCTCCAGGTTGATCAGACGCTTGGTGATGTCCTTGGAAACCTCGTCCGCAGCTTTATACTGGTTCAGATACCGGTTCAGGGATTTTACGCCCATGTTGCAGCCGTCGGTCATCAGGTCTGCGATGGTAGCATCGGATTCCTCCATCCCCAGCTTCATATTGGTCTTCATCCAGGACATTCCCTTAGCAATCGGGTTGGGATTTTTCCCTTCATCCTTATACTGTCCCAGCAGTTCCTGGATTTCTCCCTGAAGCTGCTCATGTTCCCGCTTGCAGGTGCTGAGCTTTCCGTGAAGATCCTCCTTACGCACATGGTCCAGGACATCGTCAATGGACGTAATGCCCATCTTCACCCCGGCATCGCACTCCCGCAGCAGCTTAATGGTATCCTGCTCGATCATAATGGCTCCCCCTCTTTGGTAAGATGGGATTAGTATGTCCCGAAATGAGGGTTTTACCATAACCGCAGGTCATTCTTTCAGCGCTTCCAAAATCGCTTCTGCGGTCTGAATGCCGTCCACAGCAGCAGACATGATGCCGCCGGCATAGCCTGCGCCCTCGCCGGTGGGATACAGGCCCCGGATCTGAGACTGGCGGCTGTCATCCCGAAGAATCCGCACAGGAGAAGAGCTGCGGGTCTCGGGGGCCGTCAGCACGGCATCCGGATCGGAGTAGCCCTTCAGTTTTCCCTCCAGCTGGGGCAGGGCCTCTGCCAGCGCCCGGGTGATCTTTTGGGGCAGCACATCGTGAAGGTCGCACCAGACAACACCGGGACGATAAGTGGGCTGCACCTTGCCGGGGCCGTCACTTTTTCTGCCTGCCAGGAAATCTCCCACCTTCTGGGCGGGAGCCTTGTAGCTGCCGCTTACCCTGTAGGCTTTTTCCTCGATCTCCCGCTGCCACTGCATACCGCCCAGAGTTCCCTCATAGGGGAAATCTGCCGGATTCACCGTGACCAGCAGCGCCGCATTGGCGTTTTCTCCCTCCCGGTCGGCATAGCTCATACCATTGGTGACGATGCGCCCTTCCTCCGAAGCCGCCGCCACCACATAGCCGCCGGGGCACATACAGAAGGTGTATACGGTCTCGTTGTCCAGATGCTGCACCAGCTTGTAGTCCGCCGGGGGCAGAACCGGATTGTGTCTGCCATACTGAGCTTCATCTACGGCAGTCTGCTTGTGTTCAATGCGGACACCCATGGCAAAGGGCTTGGGCTCCATGGGAATGCCCATCCCCTCCAGCATTTCAAAGGTATCCCGGGCGCTGTGGCCGATGGCAAACACCGCATGGTCGCAGGGGATTTCCTCGCCTTCCGCGGTTTTCAGTCCAATCAGCTTGTCCCCATCCAGCAGAAGTCCCGTAACCTGGGTATTGAACCGCACCTCGCCGCCCAGAGACAGGATGCGCTTTCGCAGATTCTGTACCACCGTCAGCAGTACATCAGTGCCCACATGGGGCTTGGCATCATAGAGAATGTCCTCCCGGGCGCCTGCCTTTACGAACTGCTCCAAAACCCACCCGATCCGGGGGTTGTTCACGCCGGTGTTCAGCTTGCCGTCGGAGAAGGTTCCCGCGCCGCCCTCGCCGAACTGGACGTTGCTTTTCACATCCAGTTGTCCGGTGGCAAAGAACTTCTCCACCTTTTCATGGCGGCTTTGGGCATCCTCGCCCCGCTCCAGCAC
>JAXJVC010000012.1:0-2663 GCA_036308745.1 Oscillospiraceae bacterium
AGGTCTATATGCCACCTCTCAGTCTCTGTGGTGATAACGGCGCCATGATCGGCGCACAGGCCTATTATGAATATCTGGCTGGCAACGTGGCGGATATGAGTCTGAACGCATATGCCACCAAATCCATTTTAGGCGAATCAATATAAGATAAATGCAGGAGAGGGAGCTCTCCTGCATTTTGCATATAATTTGTGAATGAATATTGAAGATTGTATTCATTGAGTAAAATTGTCACAGTTGTAAAAGTTACGAAAGTGTTACAAAACCGAGAAAATACAAACTTTCGACAGGGGAAATCCGAGGCCATCCTGTGGAAAAGCCTGTGGAGAGTGTGTATAACATGGTGAATAAATACTTGTTGTCCACTGATTTGGGTGAAATCTTAATTCCGATTGACAAAAAAAGACTGCTGTGCTATGATGCGTCCAATTAAAGGAAAATGTGCTGTATAGACAGAACCAATGGTATAATTCAGGTTCTGCGGCTACAATGAGGGGAATGTAAGAGGATGAGAAAATGCTGAAATTGTCAGTATCTATGAAGGATCTGTCCTTCGGCCGTCTGATGGAGATTTACCGGGAGGGAAATCTGGAAAAGGGAGAAGAACGCTGGCCGGAGTTTTCGGAGGACCGGCGGCTGCTTCTTGCGGAGCAGGATTTTTATGATTACCTCTACGAGATATTTTTCAGAACACCTGGGGCGGTTTACGCCCTTTGGGAGGACGACGGAGTGTACTGCAGCGCCCTGCGCCTGGAGCCTTACAGAGATGGTCTGTTGCTGGAAGCCCTGGAGACGGCTCCCGGAGAGCGGCGGAAGGGTTATGCCGAGAAATTGATTCGGGCAGTCCAGCACCATACCGCGGGAACAAAGCTTTATTCTCATGTACATAAAAGCAACATTCCCTCTCTGAAGATCCATGATAAATGCGGCTTTCAGAGAACAATGGAGTACGCAGCTTACATTGACGGATCCTTTAACCATCGGTGCTGTACAATGGTATACATCAACGAACCAAGTAGGGCGGAGTCATGACCCCGCCGGGCAGTATCGACCATTGAGCGTCTGCAGTATATGCTCAGTCATCGATACCGTCCGGTGGAGGCATGTCTCCGCCCTACACGATATTTAGAAGTTACAGATTGACCACATTCTGAGGCTTTCCGTCCAGGAATGCCTGAATGTTGGCAACCACGGTATCCAGCAATCGCTGGCGGCTTTCCACGGGCGCCCATGCCATGTGGGGGGTGATGATGCAGTTGGGGGCGGTGAGCAGGGGATTGGTATTGGGCATGGGTTCCTGGGACACCACATCTACAGCGGCGGCCCGGAGCTTCCCAGACTTCAGCGCTGTTGCAAGCGCATCCTCGTCCACAAGACCGCCCCGGGAGGTGTTCAGCAGGATGGCCCCGTCCTTCATTTTGGAAATGCTGTCCGCATTGATCATCTTCTCCGTTTCCGGGAACAGAGGACAGTGTAGGGAGATAATATCCGATTTTGCGTAAAGGGTATCCAGGTCAACATACGACCCGATCTGCCGTCCCTCGGGGTATTCGGTACGGCTGTAGGCGATCACATTCATGCCAAAGGCCTTTGCCAGCCGGCCCACTTCCTGGCCGATCCGGCCAAAACCGATGATACCAAGGGTCTTTCCTGCCAGTTCCATCTGCGGTGTGACCCAGAATGTGAAGATGGGGGCTTTTTCCCATGCGCCCTGGTGGACAAGGTCATTGTGATGACCGATTTGATGACAGATCTCCAGCAGCAGAGCCAGGGTAAACTGCGCCACCGCTGCAGTGCCGTAGCAGGGGACGTTGGTGACAACAATGCCCCGCTCCTTTGCTGCGGCACAATTCACCACATTGTAGCCAGTAGCCTGAACGCCGATGTAGCGCAGGGAGGGACAGGCATCCATCAGTCTGGCAGTTACAGGGACTTTATTGATGAGGGCGATCTCACTGTCACCGATTCGGGCGATGGCCTCGTCCTCGGTGTCGGTACGGGAATAAACAGTGACATCGCCGAACCGGTCAAGGCAGGACCAGTCCAGGTCGCCGGGATTCAGGGCATAGCCGTCCAATACTACGATCTTCATAAGTATTCCTCCTTGTGCTTGCATTACAGGTGTATTTTTGATAGGATAAGAAAAAACGTGGGAGCTGTTTTATGGAACTGATTTACTTGGATAAGGATATTGTGGTCTGCATCAAGCCGCCCCGGGTGCTGTCTACCGATGAGCCGGGAGGACTGCCGGACCTGGTTCGGGAGGCTTTGGGCGACCCCAAAGCCGATGTGCGGACAGTACACCGGCTGGACCGGGTGGTCAGCGGCCTGATGGTACTGGCAAGAAATGCCCGCTCTGCGTCGGAACTTTCCCGGCAGATCCGGGAGGGAGAGTTTGTAAAGGAATACCAGGCGGTTGTCCACGGGCATCCTTCCCGGGAATCTGATACCTTGCGGGATCTGCTGGGCCGGGACAAGGCCCGGAAAATGACCTATGTGGCGCAAGCCCCTGGCAAAGGAATCCAGGAGGCGGTTCTGGACTACCGGGTATTGGCACAGTCGGAAAAATTCAGCAAGGTTCAGGTACGGCTCCACACCGGCAGAACCCACCAGATCCGGGTCCAGTTTGCCAGCCGGGGTCTGCCGCTCATAGGGGAGCGAAA
>JAXJVC010000013.1:0-2797 GCA_036308745.1 Oscillospiraceae bacterium
CGGATCACCACGGTATAGCCCATGGAATCGTCCTCATAGACGGTGTAGACCTCTCCGTCGGCAGCGGCACAGACCTCTGTGCCCTCTGCGGCAGCAATGTCCATACCGTTGTGGACCCGCCAGTCCCGGGTGGTCTGGTTATAGCTCAGAGCCTCCATAGAGTAGCCGTAGACCTCCTCCCCGGATACGGGAGAGCTGGTTTTCAGGCTTCTTTTCGGAGGCTTGGTGGCTTCCATAGTAGGCTCTGTGGTCCCCTCCGTCTGGGGCTGGGTGGCCAGGACAGGAACATTCTCCTCCGTGGCCATGGTTCCTACAAGGATGTCCTCCCCCAGGGTCTCCTGGAGAACTACCTCCTGCTGATCAGCGTTTTTCTGGTACAGATAGCCGGTGATCCCGATTGCAGCCGCGCACAGGATCAGGGCTATGTAGTAGCCCTTCCCGCCGAATCTGCGGCTGTTGTGTTTGTTGTCGCTCATAATTAAGCACCTCCGAAGCTGAGTATAGCCAGGGTTGTCAAAAGTTAAACAGGATCCCCATTTTTTTCTGTGTCTTTTTTGCCCCTTGTTCACACTGTCATATTTTAACCCCAAATTTTGTGTGTTTTCCACAAGAAAACATCTGTCCATGTGTCATTTCACACAATTTTGCATTGTGACGAAAATAAGCATTGAAATTAGCATACCCTTCGTGTATAATGTCCGTATTGCGGTGCCGTGCACCAATTGCGAGAAAGCGGAAGACTGACCCTCTTCCCGAAAGGAGTTTTCATCTATGTATACCGTTAACGCGATCCGTAACATCTGTCTGCTGGGCCACTCCGGCAGCGGTAAGACCGCTCTGGCAGAGAGTTTGCTGTACATGACCGGTGCCATTGACCGTATGGGCAAGAATGCCGACGGCAACACCGTTTGCGACTACGATCCTGAAGAGATCCGCCGCAATATCTCCATCTCCACCGCCGTTGTGCCTCTGGAGTACAAGAACACCAAGATTAACCTTTTGGATGCTCCCGGCGGTTTCGACTTCTCCGGCGCCGCAATGGAAGCCCTCCGTGCCGCTGACGCAGCCATTCTGGTCTGCTCCGCCAAGGACGGCATCACTGTCGGCTTTGAGAAGGCATGGAAGTACTGTGAAGTACGCAATATGCCCCGCTTCATCTACATCTCCAAGGTAGATGAGGACAACTCCGACTACAACGCCACCTTCGAAGCTCTGCGTGAGAAGTACGGTAACAAGATCGCTCCTGTTGTGGTCCCCATCTGGGACAGCGCCAAGAAGGTCACCGGCATCATCGACGTGCTGAACAAGCGTGCTTACGAGATGCAGAACCTGAAGCGTGTAGAAATCACCGTTCCCGACGACAAGGTCTCCGTCATCGAAGAGTTCAACGATGCGCTGAAGGAAGCCGTTGCTGAAACCGACGAGGCGCTGATGGACCGCTTCTTCGAGGGTGACGATTTCACCTACCGTGAAATGCTGGACGGCCTGCACACCGGTGTCAAGGAACTGAGCCTGTTCCCCGTTCTGTGCGGTTCCGGTGTTACCTGTCTGGGTTCCCTGATGCTGATGGACCACATCATCAACCTGCTGCCCAACCCCGAGCAGGGCAACTATCATAAGGCTACCACCGCTGACGGCAAGACCGAAGAGTTCGTTGTCTCCGCAGGCGGCGTCCCCTCCGCATTCGTGTGGAAGACCGTTTCCGACCAGTACGGCAAGTACTCCTACATCAAGGTTCTGTCCGGCGAGATTACTCCCGACACTACTCTGGTCAACGCACGTACCGGCGAGACCGAGAAGCTGGGCCGTATGTACACCATGTGCGGTAAAAAGGCCACGGAAGTCAAGGTCCTGTCCTGCGGTGACATTGGCGCCTTCGGCAAGCTGGATAAGGTTAAGACCGGCGATACCCTGTGCGACCCCAGAAAGGTTGTCTCCCTGAAGCAGATTCCCTACGCAGAGCCCTGCTACTCCATGGCCATTGCCCCCAAGGTCAAGGGTCAGGAAGAAAAGGTTGGCACAGGTCTGAACCGTCTGAACGAGGAAGACCCCTCCTTCACCCTGGTCAACAACGCTGAGACCAGACAGCTGGTTCTGTCCGGCTCCGGCGACCAGCATCTGGATGTGCTGGTAGCTAAGCTGAAGAGCCGCTTCGGTGTTGATGCCGTTCTCAGCCCCGCAAAGGTCGCATACCGGGAGAAGATCAAGAAGAAGGTGGAAGCCCACGGCCGTCACAAGAAGCAGACCGGTGGTTCCGGCCAGTTCGGTGACGTTTGGGTCCGCTTTGAGCCCCAGGACGAGCAGGATGAGCTGATCTTCGCAGAGGAAGTCTTCGGCGGCTCCGTCCCCAGAAACTTCTATCCCGCTGTTGAGAAGGGCATCCAGGAAGCCGTTCAGAAGGGTCCCCTGGCTGGTTATCCCATGGTCGGCCTGAAGGCCGTCCTGTACGATGGCTCCTACCATCCCGTTGACTCCAACGAAATGGCATTTAAGCTGGCCGCTATTCTGGCCTACAAGGAAGCTATGCCCAACGCTATGCCCACCCTGCTGGAGCCCATCGGCTCTCTGGCCGTCACCATCCCCGACAGCTACATGGGCGATGTCATCGGCGACCTGAATAAGCGCCGCGGCCGTGTTATGGGCATGAACCCCGACAACGATGGTAATACCGTAGTTGAGGCCGAAGTCCCCATGGCTGAAACGGGCAGCTACGCCATCGACCTGCGGGCTATGACCCAGGCTCGCGGCTCCTGCACCATGAAGTTCGAGCGCTACGAAGAGGTTCCCAAGCAGAACC
>JAXJVC010000014.1:0-9468 GCA_036308745.1 Oscillospiraceae bacterium
ATTTGATACATCCAATAAATCAACCCATAAACCACACTGGCAGATACACCGTACACAATAACATGCCCGCGATGGTGAACATCTTTGCGCCCACGCCAAGAATAAATCCCTCTGCTTGTGTCAACTTAGGACCCATTACTTCGTGTTCTATTAGGACCCAATTTTAATAAAATTGTTGCATTGTTTGCAGACTCGTGCTAAAATCAACTTGCGACACAGTTTAATATTCTTACGGACAGGCATACTTTTTGTGTAAAAATGTATGCTTTGTCGTCATTGCCTGTTTGTAGGAGTGAACTGTGTCGCAGCAGGATGAAGCTGCATTTTTCGTGCGCAGCTTCGGCTGCGCACTTTTTAATGAAGGTGGTATTATGAGGATTGGATTGCGAACTCCTAGTTTGAAGAAATCATTAAAAGCTAGGACAACAGGTATGCTTAAAAGAAGAATTAAAAAGGCAACAAATCCACTATATGGCAAAAAGGGTATGGGATACGTTAAAAACCCAAAGGGCGCAATAAAGAATAAAATATATCATAAAACAACATTTGGCATAAGTGATATATTTCGTTGGCTTATGAAATAATCTAAGGAGAAATATAACATGAAAAAATCGACAAAAATTTGGCTATGGGTTTTAACTCTGTTCTTTACATTATCTACTTTGGTTTACCTTCCCAGTTTTTCCAGCGTATTTTCATTACTGCTTGTATGCCTTGTTGTTCCCATTCCTAAATGGCAAGCTATACTTCAAAAATTTATACGAGGTAAACTTAAAGTTGCAATTGTAATCGTGCTTGCACTACTGACCATTTTCACAGCCCCCACATCTGACTCCGATGTAACGGACAACATCCCAACTTCCGTAACTGATGAATATACAACCGTACCTACTACTGAATCCACTACAGAAATTACCACCGAACCCACTACTACCCCCGCAATCGAGCCTACCACCGCACCCACTACCGCACCTACTACCGCTCCCACCACGGAGCCGCCGCATACTCACAACTTTAACGCAGCTACCTGCACTACACCAAAGACCTGTTCTTGTGGTACCACAGAAGGCGAAGCTAACGGACATAACTGGAAAGATGCCACCTGTTCGGATCCTAAAACGTGTACAGTATGCGGTACAACCAGCGGTTTAACGGCTGGGCACAATTTTTCCAACGGAAAATGCACAACATGCGGAAAGGCAGATCCCGACTACAATCACGAAACTATGGTGTGGATTCCCACTAATGGTGGTACAAAGTATCATACCCACGCTGGATGTAGCAATATGGAAGATCCTGAGCAGGTTACGCAGTCTGAAGCAGAATCTCGAGGATTTACTCCTTGCAAAAGATGTCACTAACGAAAAAGGCTTGCCGAACGGCAAGCCTTTTACTATTAAAACAATGTCGTTATCCAATAGATTAGTCCGTAGAGTACCGATGCTGAAACACCGTATACAATTACCGGTCCAGCAATTTGGAACATTTTTCCTCCAACCCCGAGCACCATTCCCTCGGTCTTAAATTCCACAGCTGGGGCGGCGATGGAGTTGGCGAAGCCGGTGATGGGGACCAGGGTGCCTGCACCGGCGTGTTTGGCGATGTTGTCATACAGGCTCAGACCCGTCAGCAGGGCCGACAGGACCACCAGTGTCATGGATGCCAGGGTGCTGGCATCCTGCTTTTCCAGACCGAACTTTGTGTAGCAGTTTATGAAAACCTGTCCAAGAGTGCAGATCCCGCCGCCAATCAGAAAGGCTTTCAGACAGTCCCAGCCCATGGGGGACTTGGGACTCATTTCCTTTACCAGCTCGCCGTATTGTTTTTCTGTCATATTCATCCCTCCGGCGTTAGCTTGCCCCGATTTTTGCAAATCTTGTATGGCCCATGCTGCCGGTCTTGACTTTGACAGAAAAAAGGAGTATAACATAACCGTTGCAAATGCAACCTTACGAACAAGGAAGTGTTATTTATATATGCATAATAAGCAAAATTCCCTCACCGAGGGGGCAATATGGAAGTCCATGCTTCTGTTTGCCCTGCCGGTGCTTTTGGGAAATGTTCTTCAGCAGTTTTACAATGCCTTTGATTCCTGGACGGTAGGCTTCTTCCTGGGAGATACGGCCCTGGCGGCGGTCAGCTCCTCGGGTAGTCTGATCTTCATGATGGTGGGCTTTTTCAACGGTGTTGCCATGGGTGCAGGCGTGATCATTGCCCGGTATTTCGGCGCGAAGGAATACGAAAAAATGCGTCGGGCCATCCATACGGATGTGGCCTTTGGCCTTGCAGCAGGCGCATTCCTGACTGTGGCGGGCTTTGTGTTTACTCCCACCATCCTGCGCTGGATGGGCACCCCGGCGGAGGTGCTGCCGGAATCCATCCGCTATTTCCGCTTCTATTCCTGCGGTATTGTGTTCACGGTGATGTATAACATCTTTGTGGGTATCCTTCACGCAGTGGGAGACAGCCGCCATCCGCTTTACTATCTGATGTTCTCCACCTGTGTCAATGTGGTGCTGGACCTGCTGTTTGTGGCGGTGTTCCACTTGGGCGTGGGCTCTGCTGCTTTGGCGACTACCATTTCCCAGGGTGTCAGTGCGGTGCTGTGCTGCCGCCATCTGATTCGGGCCGCAGGACAGCCCTTCCAGCTGAAACTGAAGAAGGTAAGGTTCCATTGGCAGACCCTGAAGGAGATCGTTCGGTTCGGCCTGCCTTCAGGCATCCAGAATTCCGTGATCTCTCTGGCCAATGTGGTGGTCCAGAGCAATATCAACGCTTTCGGCGCTGCCGCTATGGCGGGCTGCGGTGCCTATTCCCGGTTGGAGGGCTTTGCGTTCCTGCCCATTACCTGCTTTACCCAGGCCCTCAGCACCTTTGTCAGCCAGAACCTGGGCGCGAAGAAGCATGACCGGGTGAAGCGGGGCGTTGGCTTCGGCATTGCCTGCTCTACGATCATGGCGGAGCTGGTGGGTGTGCTGTCCTATGTGTTCGCTCCTCAGATGATCGGTATTTTCAACGGCTCGGCGGAGGCGGTGGACTTTGGTACCCGGCATATGCGTACCATCTGCCTGTTCTACTGCCTGCTGGCTTTCTCCCACTGCATTGCCGGTATCATGCGTGGCGCGGGCAAGCCTACGGTGCCTATGTTTACTATGCTGAGCTGCTGGTGTCTGATCCGGGTCAGCTACATCACGATTGCGGTGCAGTACGTGCCCCAGCTCCAGACGGTATCCTGGGCCTATCCCATCACCTGGACCTGCAGCAGTATCGTATTCCTGATTTACTTCCTGAAAGCAGACTGGATCCATAATTTCGACCGTATGGAAGCGAAAGCCAGGTAAAAAGGTGAACGTGTATATTTGCGGGATCGTCGGGGGCGATGCCTACATCGCCCCCCGACAAGAAATTATTAAAAACAGTAAGAAAACCACCTCTTTCGAGGTGGTTTTCTGCATAAATTTCTTAATAACCCCAGATCATGGAGCGGTTGATGTCTTCCAGCTTATGGGCGCCGCACATGGCCATGGTGTCAGCCAGCTCGGCCTTCAGCTTTTCTACGTAGACCTTCACGCCTTCGGCACCGCCGCCGTAGACCATGTTCACGAAGGGACGTCCGATGAGCACCGCGTCAGCGCCCAAGGCCAGTGCCTTAAACACATCCATGCCGGTACGGATGCCGCCGTCCACCAGGATGGTCATCTTGCCGCCAACGGCGTCTGCGATGGCAGGGAGGACTTCGGCGGTGGAGGGACACTGATCCAGCACTCGGCCACCGTGGTTGGAGACCACGATGCCGCTGGCACCGGCCTCCAGGGCCTTCTTTGCGCCGTTTACAGTCATGATGCCCTTGAGGATAAAAGGCTTGCCTGCCAAAGCGGCGATCTCCTTCAGCTCTTCTACGGTCTTGCTGCCGGCGGGGGGCTGCATATTCTTCAGGAAGGGCAGGCCTGCGGCATCGATGTCCATGGCGATGGCGAAGGGATCAGCGGCCCGGACCATGTCCATCTTCTTCTGGATCAGCTCCAGATTCCAGGGTTTCACAGTGGGGACACCCCGACCGCCGTAGTTGGCAATGGCCTTGGCAGCACCCTCCATCACAGCGGCGTTCATGCCGTCGCCGGTGAAGGCCAGGATGCCTGCATCGGAACAGGCGGAGACCAGCAGGTCATTGTAGGCTTCGTCGTTATATTTGTCGCCATAGTGGAGCTGCATGGCACCCACAGGGGCGGCGAATACGGGCAGATCCAGCTTTTGACCGAAGAATTCATAGGAGGTGTCCACGGGAACATTTTCGCAGATGGTGTCCATGTTCACGCACAGCTCCTGCCACTTCTGGTAGTTGCGGATAAAGCCGGTACCCAAACCCTTGGCGCCGGGGCCGGGGACGGTGTTTTTGCAGGCCACACCATTGCAGATGGGGCAGGCCTTGCAGTAGGGGCCCATAGCGCCCCGGGCATTTGCCAGAACTTCCTGATAGGTCATAAGTCGTTCCTCCATTTGTCATTTTTCCGCCCATGGCGGCAGGTTTCTCATAAATATTGTAATCTCTGACAGAGGAAATGTCAAGGAAGGGATGGGTATCCTTTAAAATGCAAAAAAGCATCCGCAATGGATGCTTTTTTATGTGTGAGAAATTATTCCAGTGTCAGATGATTTTGCTCCAGGGCTTTGCGGATGGCGACTGCCAAAATGGGAGCAAAGATGATGGCCAGGGCCGCATTGAATACGGTGGCGGGAATCTTCAGGCTCATGGCCAGCAGTGCGGCTTCGGAGGTCAGGCCCTTCATCAGGATGCCGCTGTAGTAATAGCTCTTGAACAGATACAGCGCGGCGTAGGTCAGGGCACCGCCAAAGGCGGCAATCGCGGTCTTGATATAGCCCCAGTCCTTTTTCCACAGCAGCATGATCAGGCCGGGAACCAGGCCGTAGGCACCTTTGGTCAGGAAGGTGATCCATGCTTCGGAGATGTACAGGGGGTTCATCATATCATAAATTGCGGAGCCAAGTCCTGCAGCAACACCGCCCAGCCAGGGGCCCAGCAGAATACCACTGAGGGCGCACAGGATGTTGCCCAGGTGGAAGGAAGTGGTGCCGGCGATCTCCAGGGGCAGGGTGATCCGAATGGCGGAGCCAGCGGTGGTCAGCGCAGCCAGAAGGGCGGTCAGGACGATCTTTTTGGTAGAGAGTTTGGATCTGTTTTTCATAAGGATTCCTCCTAGGGTTTGGGTTTGAAGCCTATTATAGTCAAAACTGGCAATAAATACAGTGCCAAAATAGTAATGCAAAATAAGGCCAGAGCAGGAAACGGGAAGTTTTGGAAAAGGACTGTACAGAACCGGGCAAAGGTGCTACAATATACAAGAACAAACGCATATACCAAAACCTATTTTTATATAATTCGAAAGGGGATCCCATTCATGAGACTGATTCGTGCCAAGGATTACAATGACGTGAGCCGCAAGGCTGCCAATATCATCGCCGCACAGATCCATCTGAAGCCTGACTGTGTTCTGGGTCTGGCTACCGGTTCCAGCCCTGTGGGCACCTACAAAGAGCTGATCGCCAAGTATGAGAGCGGTGAACTGGACTTTTCCCAGGTCAAGACCGTGAACCTGGACGAGTATGTGGGCCTGACCAAGGATCATGACCAGAGCTATGCCTACTTCATGCGTACCAACCTGTTTGATCATGTGAACATCGATCAGGCCAACTGCAACATCCCCAATGGCATGAACCCCGATGCTGAGGGTGAGTGCGCCCGGTATGACGCTGTCATCGAAGCGTTCGGCGGTGCTGACCTGCAGTTGCTGGGTCTGGGTCCCAATGGCCATATCGGCTTCAACGAGCCCTGCGATGAGTTTGTCAACGGCACCAACAAAGTTGAGCTGACCGCTTCCACCATCGATGCCAATCAGCGTTTCTTTGAAAAGCGGGAGGACGTTCCTACCCACGCCTACACCATGGGCATCGGTTCCATCATGAAGGCTAAGCGGGTCCTGCTGGTCTGCAACGGCAAGGGCAAGGCTCAGGCTGTGAAGGATTGCTTCTTTGGCCCCATCAAGCCCCAGTCTCCCGGCTCCATCCTGCAGCTGCACCCCGATTTCACCCTGGTTGCAGACGAGGAAGCCCTGTCTCTGGTAAAGGATCTGCTGTAATCTATGCAATGCGCTCCCGGAATGCTTCGGCATTCCGGGAGTTTTTCTGTGATGGGATGATCTGTAGGGGGCGATGCCTACATCTCCCCCTACAGGTATAGCACTGGAAGAATTGGGCATCCTCCCATTAGAAAGGGGAGGATCGTTTGGAATTTATCAACTCGGAGACCAGAAAAAATCTGGTCCGTTCTTTTGCCGGGGAATCCCAGGCCCGGACCCGGTACACCGTTTATGCCCAGGTAGCCCGGGAGGAAAACTGTGAGTGGATCGCCCGGGTCTTTGAGGAGACCGCAGCCAACGAAGCAGTTCACGGGGAGGAATTTCTGGAGATGCTGAAGGAGCTGGGTGGCTGTGCGCCCAATATCCAGGTGGACGGAGAGTATCCCTTCCAGCTTGGGACAACGGTGGAGAATCTTGGGTTTGCCGCCGATGGGGAGAAGGAGGAGCATGACGATGCTTACCCCGGTTTCGCGGAGATGGCCCGCCGGGAGGGGTACAAGGATGCCGCCCGACTGTGGATGCAGATCGCCCGGATCGAAGGCGTGCATCACAACCAGTTCAAAAGCCTGGAAGAGCAGCTGCTGAAGGAGGAACTGACGGAGAAGGAGGAGCCTATTCGCTGGCGGTGTCTCAACTGCGGCTACACCTACGAGGGCGTCCGGGCCTGCGATCCCTGTCCCGTTTGTGGGAAGTCTGCCGGCTGGCAGGAGGGTGAGCTGGACAGGAAGGCTTTATAGTTAGGAATTAGGAGTGAGGAGTTAGGAGTTAGAATGGGCACGGATGCATTATTAATTCCTAACTCCTAATTCCTAATTTCTCATTATTTAGAAAGTTTCTGTTTACAGAACTGTACATAATGTGCTATGATATCATGTAGGATTATATGATACAGAGGTTGCGCAAATGAATTACATCGTATTGGATATGGAATGGAACCAGCCCTGGCCCGGCTCGCCTTCTTCCAAGAAGGTGTTGCCTGTGCAGATCCGGGGTGAGATCATCCAGATCGGCGCTGTCCGGGTGACCGAGGAGCAGTTTGTGGAGGATGAGTTCCAGGTTTTGATCAAACCAAAATATTACCGGCATTTAAACCGCCGGGTCAGCAAGCTCACCGGCATCAAGGAGACCCGGCTGCGGGAGGAGGGTGTTCCCTTCCCGGAGGCCATCGAGCAGTTCCGGACCTGGTGCGGCGAGGATATCGTGTTCCTGACCTGGGGCTTTGACGATATCGGCATCCTGCGGGAAAATTTGCAGCTCTTTGGCATCGATACCGGCTGGACCGACAGGTGGTACAATGCGCAGATGATCTTCAATGCCCAGACTGACGGCTCCACCTCTCAGAAGGCGCTGAAGACTGCCATGGAGATTTTTGAGATCGAGGCTACCCGGCCTGCCCACGACGCACTGGGTGACGCTTACCACACGGCTCTGATCTGCGCTATGCTGGATCTGAAGCGGGGACAGGCGGAATATGATGCTGCCCTGAAAAGCCATGAAAACGGCTTCCATGGCGCGGAGCTTCCCGGCTGTATTGCCCGGCAGGTATTCCATGACTATGCAGACAAACGGACGGCCCTCAGCGCCATGTCCGGTGAGGAGAATCTGTGCCCTGTGTGTGGCGCCCGGATGCTGGGCTCCCGCTGGTTTGCCCAGCCGGGACACCGGTATATGGACCTGGCTACCTGCCCTGAACATGGGAAATTCCTGATCCGGGTGCGGCTTTCTGCTCAGCCTGACGGCTTGATTCGGGTCAGCCGCCTGACCTATGAAGCTACCTCTGAAGCGGCGGAAGCCTATGCCCGCCGGGCGGAGAAGGCAGACCCCGAGGATAATGCCCGTCCCCGCCGCCGCAGACGCAGAAGAAGCGGCGCAGCGAAAACAGAAACAACCCAAGAATAAACCAGGCGCACCCGAAAGGGTGCGCCTTATTCTATACAGGTGTGGGTTAAAACAGCCACCTGACCGTCCAGGATGCCATAAGAAATCCCACAAAGTCCGCAAACAGGGCGGCGGGGATGGTGTAACGGGTCTTTCGGATGCCTGCAGCCCCAAAATAGACGCTGATGGTGTAAAAGGTAGTCTCTGTAGACCCTAGCATCACCGCCACGGTTCTGCCAATGGAGGAATCCACGCCGTATTCGGCCATCAGGTCTGCGCCTACAGCCAGGGCAGCGCTTCCGCTGATGGGGCGGATCAGAACCAGCATAGCAGTCTCGGGGGGGATACTGAAAAAAGAAAAGAAAGGGGCCAGAAGGCGGCTCAGGATCTCCATGGCCCCGGAGGCCCGGAGCATATGTACCGCCGTCAGCAGCAGGACCAGCGCCGGGAGAATGTGGTACAGCAGTGTCAGTCCCTCGGAGGCTCCCTGGAGCAGGCTATCGTAGGCGTTTTCATGCCTGTGCAGGGCAATGACGGCGGTGAAAAGCAGCAGCAAAGGGACAATGTAATCCGTCATTCCCGCCACACCTTTCCCAGAAACCAGGCGGCAGTCACCCCAAGCCCCGCGGAGCAGAGACTGGTGATCCAGACAGCCGGAAGAATGTCGAAGGGGGCAGCGCACCCCAGGGAACTGCGGACCGCCGCCACATTGGCGGGGATCAGCTGGATGGAGGCGGTGTTGAGAACGATGAGCCGGCACAGCTCGTCCGTAGCGGTGCCGTCCCGATTCATCCGCCGGGCAGCGGAGATGCCCATGGGAGTGGCGGCGTTTCCCAGCCCCAGAAAGTTGGCGCAGATATTGGCGCTCAGGTCCCGGGCCAGGGCGGCATCTGCTTTTGTCCCCGGAAACAGCCGGTGAAGCAGAGGCCGCAGCAGCCGGGAAAGCCGCTGGGTCAGCCCGATTCTTTCCATCAGCTTCCCCACTCCCGTCCACAGACAGATCGCTCCCGCCATGGAGACTGCCAGGGTGACCCCTGCCTGAGCACCCTGCAGGGTCGCGGAAGACAGGGCAGCGCCCCGGCCTGTCAAAAATGCGCATAGGATACTGACTGCCAGAATACCGGCCCAAATCCAGCTCATCACCATACAAACGCCTCCTTTGCTCCATGGTATGGGGACGGGCCAGAGAAAATGCCTTGCCAATTTTGACAAAAAGTGATTTTACGCTAAAAAGTATTTGACTTTTGTTGTACAAGACAGTATGATGATAAAAAGAATAAGTCGTTAAGGTTGTGACTGCAACGATTTACATTTTGACCGGAGGGAGCTGGCCACCATGAAGTCTACAGGAATTATCCGCAAGGTAGACGATCTTGGCAGAATCGTTCTGCCTATCGAACTGCGCCGCATGCTGGACATTGCCGAGCGTGACGAG
>JAXJVC010000015.1:0-3994 GCA_036308745.1 Oscillospiraceae bacterium
CCCACAATAACAACGCCGTCAAGAATGTCAGCTTTGATGTCCGGGCCGGCGAGATCCTCTGCATAGCCGGTATCGAAGGCAACGGCCAGACAGAGCTGATCTACGGCATAACCGGTCTGGAGAAGGTCACCGGCGGGACTATCACCCTGAATGGCAAGGATATTACCCATGCCAGCATCCGGGAAAGAAGCAAGGCCGGCATGAGCCATATCCCCGAAGACCGTCATAAACACGGCCTGGTCCTGGATTATCCACTGGAAGCCAATATGGTCCTGCAGCGTTACTGGGATCCCAAGTTCCAGAATAAGGGCATCATCAAATACGGTGAAGTGCGTAAATACGCCAACCGGCTGATCGAGCAGTTCGATGTCCGTTCCGGCCAGGGCCCGATCACCATCGCCCGTTCCATGTCGGGCGGCAACCAGCAGAAGGCCATCATCGCCCGTGAGATCGACAAAGATCCCCAGCTGCTGGTCGCGGTCCAGCCCACACGAGGCCTGGACGTCGGTGCCATCGAATATATCCACAGCCAGCTGGTCGCCCAGCGGGATGCCGGCAAGGCTGTTCTCCTGGTCTCTCTGGAACTGGACGAGGTCATGAAGCTGCCCGACAGGATCCTGGTCATGTACGAGGGAGAGATCGTCGGCGAATTCAATCCCAAGGAAACCACTGTTGAAGAACTCGGTCTCTATATGGCCGGTGCCAAGAAGCAAAGCTGAAAGGAGGAATACGCATAATGAAACAGAAAAAGCCGCTTGCAGAGAACGGAATGCTGATCGCCATCCTTTCCTCTGTGCTTTCTATTATCGTCGGCCTTGTCTTCGGCGCCATCCTGCTGCTGATCCTGAATCCTGCCAAGGCGGGCATCGGCATCTCGGCCATGCTGACCACCGGTATTTCCAGCCTGGATCAGTTCGGCAAGGTCCTCTACCAGTCCGCGCCCCTGATGCTCTGCGGCCTGTCCGTCGGCTTCGCCTTTAAGACCGGCCTGTTCAACATCGGCGCGTCCGGACAGTATACCATGGGCGCTTTCTTCGCCCTGGTGGGCGCCATCCAGTTCCAGCTGCCCTGGTTCCTCTGCCTGCTGATGGCCTGTATCGGCGGCGCCATCTGGGGCATTTTCCCCGGACTGTTCAAGGCCCTCTTCAATGTCAACGAGGTCATTACCTCCATCATGTTCAACTGGATCTGCATGTTCCTGGTCAACCTGCTGTTCGCCAACATGCCCACCATGCTGGCTTCCGCCTGGGGCGCCAGCAACTCCGACCGTTCGGCGGCCCTTGCCAAGGCCAACCCCGGCGCCATTATCCCCAAGGCCGGCCTGGACAAGATGTTCGGCAACTCCAGCTGGATCAATATCAGTTTCTTTATCGCCATCCTGGTGGCCATCCTGGTCTGGTTCATCCTGAACAAGACCATCTTCGGCTACGAGCTGAAAGCCTGCGGCCTGAACAAGGACGCTTCCATTTACGCCGGCATCAACGCCAACCGCAATATCGTTCTTTCCATGATCATCGCCGGTGCCTTATCCGGACTGGGCGGCGGCCTCTACTATCTGGCCGGTACCATTCAGTACGTCATGGAGAAATCCATCCTGAGCATGGGCTTCAACGGTATCCCGGTCGCCCTGCTGGCCAACTCCAACCCGATCGGAACCATTTTCAGCTCCCTCTTTATCAGCTATATTCAGGTAGGCGGTTCGGCCATGCAGCCCAACTTCTCCTCTGAATCCATTGATATCATCATCGCGGTCATCATTTATCTGGCAGCCTTCTCACTGCTGATCAGAGGTATCCTGACCAAGATTCTTTCCGGCAATAAAAAGAAGGAGGTAAAGGCATGAACATATTGGCGAATATCATCAGTCTGACCATTGTTTTTGCGGTGCCCCTGATGCTGGTTGCCCTGGGCGGTATGTACTCCGAACATTCCGGCGTCATCAACCTGGCCCTGGAAGGTATCATGGTCATCGGCGCCCTCTGCGCCTGTTTCTCGCTCCAGTCCTTTGACCGCAGCGGCTTCGGGCCGGCCCATCCCCAGCTGTCCATGCTGGCCGCCATCCTGATCGCCGGCGTATCGGGCATGATCTTTTCCCTGCTGCTGGCTTTCGCGGCCATTAACCTCAAGGCGGACCAGACCATCGGCGGTACTGCCCTGAATACGTTTGCCCCGGCATTTGCCGTCGTGGTTACCTGGGCCGTACAGGGACAGGGCCTGACCACCATCCAGATCCCCAACTGGATCCGGATCACCCAGGCCACCTTTGGTATGGAAGCGGGCAACGGCTTCCTGGATTCCCTGATCTTTAAGTATTTCTACCTGACAACCCCCATCGCCGTCCTGCTCTTCTTTGTGGCATGGATCCTCATGTACCGGACCCGTTTCGGCCTGCGCCTGCGGGCCTGCGGTGAGCATCCCCAGGCGGCGGACTCGGTCGGTATCAATGTTTACAAAATGCGTTACGCCGGCGTCCTGATCTCCGGATTCCTGGGCGGCATCGGCGGTCTGGCCTACACCATCGCGGTCGGCTCCGGTTTCAACTCCAGCGTCGGCGGCTACGGTTTCCTGGCTCTGGCGGTTATGATCTTCGGTAACTGGAAACCGGTCCAGATCATGGGGGCTTCCATTTTCTTCGCTCTGTTCAAGGTCATCGCGGCTTATAACTCCTCCATCCCCTTCCTGCCCAAGCTGGAAGGCCTGAAGGATAAGTCCTCCCTGTATCAGATGCTTCCTTATGTCGTCACCATGATCGTCCTGATCTTTACCTCCAAACACTCTCAGGCGCCCAAAGCCGAGGGTATCCCTTACGACAAAGGCACCAGGTGATCGGCCCTGTATTTCAGATCCTGTGTTTTTCTTAACCGCAGGTACAAATATCACGACAACGCAAAAAGGCCGGCAGCTTACGCTGCCGGTCTTTTATTTGTATAACGATCTGAAATTCTTCTTTTCATGATACACCCGGACCGCTCCGGGAGGAGCCGTCCGGCGACCTGCTGTCAATTACAGCTGAGGGCCTGCCGCGACCAGAGCCTTGCCGGCTTCGTTGGTGGTGTACTTGTCGAAGTTCCTGATGAATCTGCCTGCCAGATCTTTGGCCTTGGCATCCCATTCGGAAGGATCCGCGTAGGTATCGCGGGGATCCAGGATACCGGTGTCAACGCCTTCCAGCTCTGTGGGAACTTCAAAGTTGAAGTAAGGGATGGTCTTGGTGGGTGCCTTCTTGATGGCGCCGCCCAGGATGGCATCGATGATACAGCGGGTATCCTTGATGGAGATACGCTTGCCTGTGCCGTTCCAGCCGGTGTTGACCAGATATGCCTTGGCGCCGCTCTTCTCCATTCTCTTGACCAGCTCTTCCGCGTACTTGGTGGGATGCAGCTCCAGGAAAGCCTGGCCGAAGCATGCGGAGAAGGTAGGTGTGGGCTCTGTGATGCCGCGCTCTGTACCTGCCAGCTTGGCTGTGAAGCCGCTCAGGAAATAGTACTGGGTCTGCTCAGGTGTCAGGATGGAAACCGGAGGCAGTACGCCGAAAGCGTCAGCGGACAGGAAGATCACGTTGTCAGCCGCAGGGCCGGCGGAAACGGGCGCTACGTTCTTGACGATCTTCTCAATGTGCTCGATGGGATAGGAAACACGGGTGTTCTCGGTCACGCTCTTATCTGCGAAATCGATCTTGCCTTCCGCGTCAACGGTAACGTTCTCCAGAAGAGCGTTTCTCTTGATGGCATTGTAGATGTCGGGCTCGGATTCCTTATCCAGGTTGATGACCTTGGCATAGCAGCCGCCTTCAAAGTTGAATACGCCGTTGTCATCCCAGCCGTGCTCATCATCGCCGATCAGCAGACGCTTGGGATCTGTGGACAGGGTGGTCTTGCCGGTGCCGGACAGACCAAAGAAAACAGCGGTGTTCTCACCGTTGAGGTCGGTGTTGGCCGAGCAGTGCATGGAGGCGATGCCCTTGAGCGGCAGGAAGTAGTTCATCATGGAGAAC
>JAXJVC010000016.1:0-1661 GCA_036308745.1 Oscillospiraceae bacterium
GAACAGATGACATACCGGGTATGAACCGGCTACTCTACCAACTGAGTTATGCCGCCATATTGGTCAATGGATTTCGGCACCGCCGAAATCAGCTTCGTTATTATATCCGAGGAATCGCAGTTTGTCAAGAGAAATCCTCTGATTTTTTTAAGAAATTTTGGAGATACTTTCCTTGAGGTGATTTTGTGCCGATTTGGAAACGAAGTGCGATCTTTTTGACCGGCGGTTCGGCCTATGTGGGGCTGGAATTGCTATGGCGTGGGTACAGCCATGGGAGTATGTTCGCGGCGGGAGGGCTTTGTCTGCTGCTGATCGGGCATCTGGGAGAGGTGAAGCCCAGACTGCCACTGCCTCTGCGGATCCTGGCGGGGGCGGCCATCATCACCATGGTAGAGCTGGGTACCGGGCTGTTGGTGAACCGGGACTACCGGGTCTGGGACTACCGGCACCAGCCGGGAAATTTCCTGGGGCAGATTTGTCCCCAGTTCTGTCTGCTGTGGATCCCGGTGGCAGCCCTGGCCATGGGATTGTATGAGGGGATGAAGAAGCTGTTAAAGCAGTAAGAAATTATGCGATAAAGAATTAACAGCCCCTGCTCAGCAGGGGCTGTTGGGTCATTCGCTGTAGTTTCGGATGGGGGTGATGACCGGTGTGCCATCGGGCTTCAGCAGGGGGGTCAGGCCGCCTGCGTAGCCATAGGCGTGGAACAGATAGTTTACGCCGGTTTGCTTATCCACCCAAATCTGGACAATGGAGCTGAAGGAACTTCCCTGGGTATAGGTCTTAATGAAGCGGTCTTCTGTCTTTGCCATGTGGATCCTCCATAGGGAAATCGTTTTCGATTTTCGTTCTTACTCCTTGACACCCTCGACGATGCCGTTGGCCATACCCACCAGACCCTGCATCTCGCTGGGAATGATGATCTTGGTAGCCTTGCCATCAGCGATCTTCTGCATAGCTTCGATGGACTTCAGCTTGATGACCTGGTCGTTGGGAGCCTTCTCATTCAGCAGAGCCAGGGAGTCGGCCATAGCCTTCTGGACAGCCAGGATGGCCTGGGCTTCACCGTCGGCCTTCAGGATGGCAGCCTGCTTCTCGGCTTCTGCCTTCAGAATGGCGGCTTCCTTTTCGGCGCTGGCACGGAGGATAGCAGATTCCTTCTCACCTTCGGCGATCAGGATGGCGGACTTCTTCTGGCCCTCGGCCTGCAGGATGGCCTGACGGCGGTCACGCTCAGCCTTCATCTGCTTCTCCATGGAGGACTGGATGTCGGCGGGGGGCAGGATGTTCTTCAGCTCAACGCGGTTGACCTTGATGCCCCAGGGGTCGGTAGCCTCGTCCAGGATGGCGCGCATCTTGGTGTTGACCACGTCGCGGGAGGTCAGGGTCTGGTCCAGCTCCAGGTCGCCGATGATGTTACGCAGGGTGGTGGCGGTCAGGGTCTCCATAGCTGCCATGGGCTGCTCCACGCCGTAGGTGTAGAGCTTGGGGTCGGTGATCTGGAAGTAGACAACGGTATCGATCTGCATGGTGACGTTGTCCTTGGTGATGACGGGCTGGGGAGGATAATCCAGAACCTGCTCCTTCAGGGATACCCGGCGGGCAACCCGGTCGATGAAGGGGATCTTCACATGCAGGCCCACGCCCCAGACGGTGTGGAA
>JAXJVC010000017.1:0-2124 GCA_036308745.1 Oscillospiraceae bacterium
AAGACCCACCATGGTGGATGCGGTCTTGAACTTGCCGCTCTTACCGGCGGCGATGACCTTACCCTTGGGTCCGGCAACCATCCGAAGGCCGGAAACAGCAAACTCCCGGGTCAGCACGATCATCAGCGCCCAGGCAGGGAATACGCCCCACTCGCAGAACAATGTCATGGCGGCGATGGTCAGCAACTTATCCGCCAAGGGGTCCAGGAACTTACCAAAATCCGTAGTCTGGTTATAATGCCGGGCAATATAGCCGTCCACAAAGTCCGTCAGGCTGGCAACAATAAAGATGCCCAGGGACACCCACATCCAAAGCCCCGCCTGGCCCTGAGATAAGTACATGGTCACCATAAACGCAGGGATCATGGCTACTCTTACAAGCGTGATCTTGCTTGCGGTTGTCATCTCTCTTCCTCCTCCAGTACAAATCCGGACAGGTCGCCGTCAATGCAGCCGTCGATCTGTACCTTCACAAAATCGCCCTCCCGGATAGGCTCCTGGGTGGCAAGCCAGACCCGCCCGTCGATGTCCGGGGAGTCGGCGTAGGTGCGGCCGTAAAACTGTTCCAGCTCCTCGTCGTAGCCGTCCACCAGAATTTCCATGGTCTTGCCGATCATGGATGCGTTGTAGTCGTCCATAATGCCGGACTGGAGCATCTCCACGATCTCCGCACGCTTCTGGGCCACCTCATTGTCGGGGTAGTCCATTTCCGCCGCGGGGGTTCCCTCCTCAGGAGAGAAGGCAAAGGCGCCTACGCGCTCCAGACGCAGCTCTCGCAGGAATTCACACAGCTCCTGGAACTCCTCCTCGCCCTCGCCAGGCAGGCCGGTAATCAGACTGGTGCGGATCACCAGGCCAGGAATCCTGGCACGAAGCTTGGCAAACAGCTGGCGCAGGAAGGTTCCGTCGCCCCGGCGGTTCATCAATTTCAGAATTTTGGAGTTGCAGTGCTGGATGGGGATATCCAGATACTTGACGATCTTGGGTTCGGAAGCCATCACGTCAATGAATTCTTCATCGATCTCATCAGGGTACACATAATGGACCCGGATCCACTTCAGCTCCTCGATTTCGCAAAGCTGCCGCAGCAGTTCGGGCAGCAGACGCTTATGTCCCGGCAGGTCGATGCCGTAGCGGCTGGTATCCTGGGCCACCACAATCAGTTCCTTCACACCGGAAGCAGCCAGCATCCGGGCTTCGTACAACACATCGTCCATCTGACGGCTGCGGAACTTACCCCGGAGGTACGGAATGATGCAGTAGGAGCAGCGGTTGTCGCAGCCCTCCGCGATCTTGATAAAAGCGTAATGCTCGGGGGTAGTCACCACCCGGCCGGTCTCCTGCTCAGGAGCGTCAATGGAACCAAAATCCACCACTTGCTCGTCGTTCAGAAGGCGCTCAATGGCAGGTACGATCTCGGTATAGCTGCCGGTACCCAGAATGCCGTCCACTTCCGGCATCTCTGACAGGATATCCCGCTGATACCGCTGGGACAGGCACCCGGTAACCAGGATCTTTCCCACCAGTCCCTCGGCCTTCAGGGCCGCGGTCTGCAATATGTAGTCGATGGCCTCCGACTTTGCCGAATCGATGAAGCCGCAGGTGTTGATGACCACCACGTCACTACCGACGATATCGGCTTTGACAGTATGTCCCGCTTCCTGGACCCGGTACATCATCCGCTCGCAGTCCACCTGGTTCTTGGCACAGCCAAGAGAGATAAATCCAATATTTGCCATGTTATTCCTCCAGGAAATCTTCTGTTTCCATAGAAAGTCGATGTAATCCTTCCCGAATAGCGGAGTAACTGTGGCCCCGGCGAAGGAGGGCATCCACAGCACGCTTCACCTGCTTTTCGTCGGAATCTCCATCCAGCCGGGAGCGTAGGAAGGATAGAATCTTCTCCCCCTGGTCCGGATAATCTTCCAATGCTTCGTCCCAGTATTCCTTAGGGATCCGCTTTTCATAAAGGGCCTGCTTTGCCCGCTGAAGGCCGTAGCCCTTTGAAATGCAGGAATGTACGATCTGCTCCGCCGTATTCCGGTCGTCCACCAGGTGAAGCTCCTCCATCCAGGCAACTGCTTCCTTTGCCTGAGAGGGGTCCTCCCCTTTCCGGACCAGCCG
>JAXJVC010000018.1:0-7534 GCA_036308745.1 Oscillospiraceae bacterium
GTGGATATCCACACCATTGCAGAAGGATTCCTGCATGGTTTTGTCCTGGGCGATGTGGGCCAGAACCCGCAGCTCGATCTGGCTGTAGTCCGCGTCCACCAGAACGCATCCCTCCTTGGGGACGAACATCTTGCGGATCTCGGCACCCAGATCAGTGCGGACGGGAATGTTCTGCAAATTAGGTTCCGTGGAGGACAGGCGGCCGGTGGCTGTGACCAGGTTCTGGAAAGTTGTACGGATTCTGCCATCGTCACAGATGACCTTCAAAAGGCCATCGGCATAGGTGGATTTCAGCTTGGTCAGCATCCGGTAGTCCATAATGGCAGGAATGATGGGATGCTTGCTTTTCAGCTTTTCCAGCACATCCGCGTTGGTGGAATAGCCGGTCTTGGTCTTCTTCACCGGGGGAAGCCCCAATTTATCAAACAGCAGTTCTCCCAGCTGTTTGGTGGAATTGATGTTAAAAGTACCTTCGGAATAAGAGAAGATCAGTTCCTCACAGGCGGCGATCCGCTGGGACAGCATTTCGCCAAACTGCTCCAGCTGCTGCCGGTCGATGGCAATGCCCCGCTTTTCCATGCGGTACAGTACCTGGCACAGGGGAAGCTCTATGTCTGCATAGAGTTTCTCCATACCGTTCTCCTTCAGCTCCCCTGCCAGCACAGGACGCAGATGCCACATGGCCTCCGCGCAGGCTGCGGCATCCTCGTCATCCACGGTGACTCCCAGGAAGTTGGTAGCCAGCTTGGATACCGGATAATCCGACTGAGAAGGATTCAGGTCATAGGCCGCCAGGGCGGTATCAAACACACATTCCCCAAAGCCGATGCCCATGTCATCCAGACGGTGCATGGTGGTTTTGCTGTCGTGGAAGAGTATCTCTCTGTCAGCAAGGTTCATGCCGCCCATCTGGGCTTCCATAGGAGTCAAAACACAGACACCCTGTTCCCAGGCAAGGCCCAGGCTGCCGTCCCCTGCAAGGTACACCGCACAGGTTTTCACCGTATCCGGCATGGTATCCATCCTGGGCAGCGCTGCTAGTTTCTTTTCCGGCTTGGGGGCTTCCAGTTCGGCACCCCGGAGGCCATACTTATCGATAAGCCGCACAAACTCTAGTTTTTGGAACAAGGCATAAAGTTCAGGACGGTTGTAAGGCTGGACAATGGCGTCCCTGGGTTCAAAATCAATGGGTGCTTCGGGACGGATGGTAGCAAGGTCAAAGGACAGATAGGCATTGTCCTTGTCATTGAGCAGCTTCTCCCGGAGCTTGGGCCGGATGGACGTATCATCGATGTTCTCATAGACCCCATCCAGACTGCCGAATTTCGTCAGCAGTTCCTTTGCGGTCTTGGGGCCAACCCCCGCCACACCGGGGATATTGTCGGAGGAATCGCCCATGAGGGCTTTCAGATCGATCAGTTTTTTCGGCTCGAAACCGTATTCCTCCCGGAATACTTCTTCCGTATACAGGGTAGCAGTGGTCTGGCCAGGCTTGGAGATCACCAGCTTCACATGGACATTTTCATCAATCAGCTGCAAGCTGTCCCGATCGCCGGTGACGATAACGCACTCCCAGCCGTTATTGGAACAGATCTTTCCCACCGTACCGATGACATCATCGGCTTCCCAACCCTGGCACTCGTAGATGGGGATATTCATAGCCCGCAAAACATCTTTCATAACAGGCATCTGCATGGCCAGTTCCTCGGGCATACCATGGCGGTTGGCCTTGTAGGCCTCATAGCGCACATGGCGGAAGGTGGGACCGTGGAGGTCAAAGGCTACACAGACCGCTTCCGGCTGCTCCTCCTTCTCCATCCGTTCCAGAATGTTCAAAAAACCATAAATGGCATGGGTGTAAAGCCCCTCCCGGGTGGTCAGGGGCTTTACGCCAAAATAAGCACGATTGATAACGCTGTTGCCGTCTAAAATCAGCAGCTTCATACTTTTCTCCACTTGGCGCCCTGAGGAGTATCGATGATCTCGATGCCCCGGGCCTTCAGTTCGTCACGGATCCGGTCGGCTTCGGCCCAGTTCTTTGCCTTCTTGGCCTCGGTTCGAGCAGCAACCAGTGCGTCAATTTCGGGATCGGCGTTGGCAGCTTCCTCCTCAGCCTGCTTCTTGTTCAGGGCTTCGGCGGCAGACAGCAGATTCAGGGACAGGACCTGATCAAAGTCAGCAAGGAGGGCCAGCTTGGTGGCATCACTGCACTTGGCCTTCAAGACATCGTACAAGGCGGTAACCGCAACGGAGGTATTCAGGTCGCCGTTGAGAGCACCCTCGAAGCGGGACTTCAGCTTATCAAATGCGACCTTCTCCACCTCACCCTCATTTTTCAGGGTAGCGATCTTGGCAATCAGCTTATCATATGCCACCACGGCATTGTCCAGGTTCTCCCAGGAGAACACCAGATTCCGGCGGTAATGACTCTGGAGGCAGAAAAGGCGATAGGCCATGGGATCGTAGCCCTTCTTCTCCAGCAAGGAAACTGTCAGGAACTCGCCCTTGGACTTGGACATCTTGCCGGTATCGGTGTTCAGGTGGTGGACATGGAACCAGTAGTTGCACCACTTGTGGCCCAGGAAGCTTTCGGACTGGGCGATCTCATTGGTGTGGTGGGGGAAGGCATTGTCAATACCGCCTGCGTGGATATCCAGGTCCTCACCAAGATGCTTCATAGAAATGCAGGAGCACTCGATGTGCCAGCCGGGATAGCCAACACCCCAGGGAGAATCCCATTTCAGGGCCTGGTCCTCAAACTTACTCTTGGTGAACCACAGAACAAAGTCGTTCTTGTTTTTCTTGTTGGTATCCTCCTCCACGCCCTCACGGACACCGGTAGCCAGGTCCTCCTCGTCGTGGTCGTTGAATACATAGTACTTTTCCAGGGTGGAGGTGTCGAAGTAGACGTTGCCGCCCACAAAGTAAGCCTTACCGTTTGCCAGCAGAGTCTCTACCATGTGGATATATTCGTCAATACAGTTGGTAGCAGGCTCGATTACATCAGGCTTCTTGATGTTCAGCTTTTCACAGTCAGCGAAGAAAGCGTCGGTGTAATACTGGGCGATCTCCATAACGGACTTGTTTTCCCGCTTGGCGCCCTTGACCATCTTATCTTCGCCGGTATCTGCATCGGAAGCCAGGTGGCCCACGTCGGTAATATTCATAACCCGCTTGACGTTATAGCCGGTATACCGCAGAGCCTTTTCCAGCACATCTTCCATGATATAGGTCCGCAGGTTACCAATGTGGGCGTAGTGGTACACCGTAGGACCGCAGGTATACATCTTCACGATGTCGGGGTTATTGGGGACGAACAGTTCCTTCTTATGGGACAATGAATTATAAAGATACATAGTTGGTTTCCTCCAAACATTATTTTATAAAAGAAAAAGCCTCCTATACCTCAAAAGGCATAAGAGGCGGCAATTGACCGCGGTTCCACTCTCATTTATCACTCAAAAGCAAACCTCGCTCCCGGACGCACTTTCCCATCCCCTTCCCCACCCGGGCTTGCAGCCGACGACCCAGGCTCTCTGCGGTTCATTGCATGGTACTCTTTCCGTTCAACGCGATATTCTGTTCCCGGGTATTTTACCATTTCTCCATCCTGTTTGTCAAGCTTTCATATACATTTCGCCGTCTTTTTCGAAATACGTTTCCTTTCCATTGACTTTTCGTATGGAAAACAATATCATAACCGGGTAAATCATGGAAAGAAAGAAGGATTTTTATGCTTAACAAACTGAGAACCCGCACCCTGCTGTGGATGCTGTTCCCCGTGCTCCTGCTTGCTGTGATCGGCATCTGCCTCTTTGCAGAATCCAATCTCTTCGCAGAAGAACCCACCCCCCAGAATCTATATGAAGTGCCCCGGGATGAGCTGGAAGGTGCCTATGTTACCGTGGACGTGGAATGGATCTACGGCTGCTACGCCTACACCGAGGAAACCCGCAACAACATCCCCACCGGTAAGATCACCGAGCGGGAATACGTGATTGATGCCAACGCCGACGACTACATGGCCCTGATCCTCAGCGGCGATCTGATGGACAAGGCAGAAGCCCTGATGGCAGAATGCGACAATTACTACAACGGCAGTAGCGACGAGATCACCCAAAGCTTCACCGTCAGCGGCTATGTTAAGAAGCTGCCCTCTGACAGCCTGGACTTCTACCATGAGGCTTTGGATTACTACAGCATGTCCTTTGCCGAGCGGGAGATCGTCCTGCCCCTGTACCTGGCCCCCGCAAATTTCGAGCTGAATGTTATCGTACTGATCATTTCCCTGGTGTGCATCGGCGTGGCAGTACTCCTGTTGGTTCTTGTGTTCCAGGGCCGTTTCCAGCGTCAGATCACAGAAAAGCTGAATCTGATGTTTGGCGATAATCCCGAGCGTCAGGATGAGTTCCTGAACCATATGCTCAACAAGGCCCCCAATGTGGGTGGTATGCGGATGGACAACGGTTACATTTATCTGTGCCAGGGTGTAAGCCACTACCTGTTCGATTCCAGAGATCTGGTCTGGGCCTACGAGCAGGTCACTCGCCAGAAGCTCTACGGCATCATCACCGTTGGCAAGAACTATGGTGTGGCTCTTAAGATGGCTGACGGCACTTCCAAGATGGTTTCCATGCCCAAGAAGAAGGTGAACGAAATGCTCCATAAGATCGCTGAGCAGTTCCCCGGCTGTGTCATCGGCTACTCCGACGAGCTGGCCGCTCTGTACAACCAGAACCGTGCTGCCATGGCAAATGTCGCTGCCGCCCAGCGCAGCAGAAGCAGCGAAACCATGTAATTTATTCATAATATACAACGGCTGCCAGAATTGGCAGCCGTTACTTTATTAAGAAATTCTTACCCTATTGACAAGCCCCCCTCTTTTTCGGTATAATATTCTCGAGAAAATTTATGAAAGGGAGGTAATGTTATGAATTGCCCCTGGAAGAAAAACCGCACCCGCATTCTGGCCCTCACTTGTTCCCTGACTCTGCTGGCATCTCTGCTCGCCGGCTGCAAGTTTGGGAAACCCGACCCTACTGAAGGAAGCCAGCCCACTCCCAATCTGAATATTGTGGAATCCAAACCTGAAGAAAACGCCACCACACCCACGGAAACCACAGCTCCCGTTTCCGATAAAAATACCGCTGTTGTGACCCAGCAGCTCAACGTACTCAGCACTCCCAGTGAGGAAGGCAACGTCATCGGCTACCTGGACGCCGGTACCGTTGTTGAGATCCTGGATGAATACACCGTTCACGGTGTGGAATGGGGCCTGATCCGTCAGGGCTGGATTGCTATGGAGTTCGTGGAAAAGAACTACACCCCTCAGGGTAATGGCGAGACTTCCCCCGAGGAGACCACACCCGAGGAAACCCAGCCTGAGGAAACACAGCCTGAGAAGGAGCCTGAAAAGGAAACCAACACCAAGGGCGTCATTACCGGATCCGAACTGAACATTCGTAAGGAACCTAACACCACCTCAAAGGTCGTGGGCAACTACATCAAGGGCGATGTGGTCACCATTCTTGAGACCAAGGACGGCTGGGGTCGCACTAATAAGGGCTGGATCAGCATGAAGTATGTAAATACCAATGCCGATGCCAACGACAACAAGGACAACAACAAGGAAGACGACAAGAATACCGATACCAACACTAAGGGTACCAAGGGTGTCGTCACTACCAATGAGCTGAACATCCGCAAAGAAGCCAACATCAACAGCGACCGTGTTGGCAGCTACAAGCATGGCGACCGCATCAATATTCTGGAGACCAAGAATGGCTGGGGCCGCACTGACAAGGGCTGGATCAGCCTGCAGTACATCTATCAGGACGGTACCTCCGGCACCAATTCCTGCAAGGGCGTTATCACTGGCAATCAGCTGAACGTCCGCAGCGGTCCCGGCACAGACTATGACCGCGTCAACACCTTGAACTACGGCAAGCGGGTCACCGTTCTGGAACGCATTAAGATCGGCAACACCACCTGGGGCTGCATCGATGGCGGCTGGATCTCCATGGAGTATGTCTATGTAGACGGCACCACCGGCGAAGGCAGCGGCACCGGTACCGTTACCGGCGATGGTGTGAATATCCGCAGCGGTCCCGGCACTGACTTTGGCGCTGTGGGCAGCCTGAACAAGGGCAATACCGTCAAGATCCATGCACAGCTCAAGATCGGCGACATGATCTGGGGCTGCACAGACAAGGGCTGGGTCTCCATGAAGTACGTGGACATGAACGACTAAGCTAAATACTGTAAAGGGGCTTCCGTTTGGAAGCCCCTATTTCTATCCTCCAATATATTGACTTCGCGGTAAAACCTGATACAATGGAGATATTCAAAATAAAGAGGTAAAATTATGACCCAAACAAAAGGCCTGAATGCCAACCAATTAAAACTGATCGCCATCATCGCTATGACCATCGACCATCTTGTATGGACCCTTGTACCCGGGTACTCCACCGAATGGTGGGTAATTCTCTGCCATATCATTGGCCGACTTACCGCCCCGATCATGTGGTATTTCATCGCGGAGGGCTATCATTACACCCGAAACATAAGGAAGTACGCAGGTCGCCTGTTCTTGCTTGCAGTCATTTCCCACTTTGCCTATAATTTCTGCTTTGGAATCCCCTTCCTCCCCTTCCAGACCTCCGTATTTAATCAGACCGGTGTTGTCTGGTCTCTGGCTTGGGGCCTGGTTCTGCTTCACGTTGTGAACAGCGACCTGAAGCAATGGCAGAAAAGGTGCTGTATTATCCTTGCCTGCCTCATTACCTTTCCCTCCGACTGGAGCTGTATCGCCACCATGGCGGTAGTCTTCATCGGCAGCTACCGGGGTGAATTCAAAAAGCAGATGATGTGGATGATGCTCTGGACCTTTGTCTACGCCGCCGTTTACTTCTTCTTTATCGATAAGGTGTACGCACTTATCCAGCTGTTCACCTGCCTGTCTATCCCTCTGCTGAAGCTGTATAATGGACAGCGGGGTCAGTGGAAGGGCATGGGAAAGCTGTTCTATATCTATTATCCCCTGCACCTGTTCCTCTGCGGTCTGCTCCGCGTACTGCTCTGGGGCGCAGCCTTCGTAACTGCCACAGCAAACTTCTAACGTCTAATAACGTAAAAGCGGAACTTCCATCAGGACGTCCCGCTTTTGTATAGATAAAGTTATTTCAATTGAGGCCTATATTGGCGTTACTCATTTTCCAGGGCAGTCCATGTATTGTCCTGCAGTAGTAATGTCCGGTAAACACTTTTATACAAAAAAGCCCCGACTTTTCAGTCGAGGCTTCATGTGCTCGTTACCGATCTTCCCAAACGAGCCAAGTATTGGCGTGTCTAAAACACACCTGTGGCACATTTTAGGCAGCAAAAAACCTCAGTCTTTCGACTGAGGTTCTTGTGTTCGCGTTACCTATCTTCCCGGGCAGTCGCCCGCCAAGTATTGTCGGCGTACATGAGCTTAACTTCTGTGTTCGGGATGGGAACAGGTGGACCCTCATGACAATCAACACGAACTATATTA
>JAXJVC010000019.1:0-5935 GCA_036308745.1 Oscillospiraceae bacterium
AGGCTGGGCATTGCCCGTACCTTCCAGAACATTCGTCTGTTCTCCGAGATGACAGCTCTGGATAACGTTAAGGTTGGCATGCACAACGAGATCAAGTGTTCCTTCCTGGCCTCCCTGCTTCACCTGCCCTCTTACTACAAGGCAGAGAAGAAGGCGAACCAGAAGGCTATGGAACTGCTGGACTTTATGGGCCTGGCAGATGTGGCCGATGTGAAGGCCGGCAGCCTGCCCTACGGTGTGCAGCGCCGTCTGGAAATCGTCCGCGCCCTGGCAACCAATCCCTCCATTATCCTGCTGGACGAGCCTGCCGCAGGTATGAACCCCAGCGAGACCATGGAGCTGATGCACCAGATCCGCCGGATCCGGGATACGTTCCACATTGCGATCTTCCTGATCGAGCATGATATGAATCTGGTCATGAACGTCTGTGAGGCCATTGCGGTGGTCAACTACGGACGGATCATTGCCAAGGGAACCCCTGAGGAAATTCGGCAGAATCCTGCCGTTATTGAAGCCTACCTGGGCAGAGAGGATGGTGAATAAGGATGCTGAAAATTGAAGATATTCATGTGTACTATGGTGCCATCCATGCCATCAAGGGCGTTTCCTTTGAAGTTGGTGAGGGTGAGATTGTTGCTCTGATCGGCGCCAACGGCGCGGGCAAAAGCACCATCCTGAAGACCGTTTCCGGTCTGATGCATCCCCGCAGCGGCAAGATCAGCTTCTGCGGACAGGACATCGCCCATATGGACGCTTACAAGCTGCTGCGTCATGGCCTGGCCCACGTTCCCGAGGGACGCCGCATTTTCCTGCAGATGAGCGTTCAGGAGAACCTGGAAATGGGCGCTTACATCAATAAGGATGTGTCTCAGGCCGATCTGGATATGGTGTTCAATTACTTCCCCCGGCTGAAGGAGCGGCGCAAGCAGATCGCCGGCACCCTGTCCGGCGGCGAACAGCAGATGCTGGCTATGTCCCGGGCTCTGATGAGCCACCCCAAGCTGATGATGCTGGACGAGCCCTCCATGGGCCTGGCTCCCATTCTGGTGGACCAGATCTTTGATATCATCAAGGAACTCCACAAGGCTGGTACCACCATTTTGCTGGTGGAGCAGAACGCCAGAAAGGCCCTGCAGGTGGCAGACCGGGCTTACGTTCTGGAGACTGGTGCCATTACCCTGGCAGGCACCGGCGCAGAGCTGGCAAACTCTGATGCTGTTAAGAAAGCTTACTTGGGCGGCTAATAGGTATGAAGCAGCTTCGCAATGAAGTTTTGCTTCGCAAAATGAAGTGTGCGATGCACATGAAGCTGAAAACAGAAGGTATTTTTCAATGCCTTCTGTTTTTTTATGCCCAAAATTCATGTGCGAAGCCCACTTCATGGCGCAGCCACTTCTTTTCCTGAAAGGATACTTCATATACTCCACCGGGGGTGTTTCTATGTGCCGGAAAAATCATCTGCATGGGTGCTGTGTTTTGTTTTTCGGGTTGGGCCTTATGATCGGACATTGTCTGGAATCCTGGTTTTTGTGCAGCTTCGGCGGGTTGGTGCTGATCGGGCTGGGATTTTGTGTGATGCGTAGAAGATAATGGGAATATACTTGTCCCTGGATGAATAGGATATAGCGTAGCTGTGTGATAAGGAGTGATCCAAAGTGGAACTGCAATTCGATCAATCTGCCTGCTCCTGTCTGGAGACGGTGTTGCGGGAGGGCAGAAATCAGGAACTGACCCAGGAGATCAAGCTGACGGATGGCATGCCGGACATCGGACGGGTGCTGGCGGCCTGGGGACAGGGAATCCTGCGAGGAAAGGAATGGCGGGGGGACAGCATTTCCCTTTCCGGCGGGATGATGGTATGGGTGATGTATGTCCCGGAGGATGGGTCGGGACCCAAAACCATCGAGGGCTGGATTCCCTTTCAAATGAAATGGGATCTGCCGGATGGTACTCTGGAAGGGGAGATCCGCGTCTGGCCAGCAGTGCGGTTCGTGGATGCCCGGTCGGTATCTGCCCGGAAGCTGATGATTCGGGCGGGGATGGCTGTACTGGCGGAGGTACTTGCCCCCTGTGAGGCGAAGATCTACACTCCCCGGGAGGTCCCGGCAGATCTGGAGCTGCTGCGCAGCCGCTACCCCATGCGGCTCCCCAAGGAGGCGGGGGAGAAGACATTTCAGATGGACGAGGAACTGACCATGCCAGGCTCCATTCCCCAGCCGGAACGGTTGGTGTATTACACCATGCAGCCAGAAGTGACGGACAAGAAGGTGCTGGCCAATAAGGTAGTATTCCGGGGAAATGGGAATCTCCATGTGTTGTATGAATCCGAGGAAGGTCAGCTGCACAGCTGGGATTTTGCACTTCCTTTTTCCCAATTTGATGAGCTGAAGGGAAGCTATTCTTCCGACGCTCAGGCAGATATGATGATAAGCCCCACCAGTCTGGAACTGGACCTGGATGACGAAGGACATATGCGGCTGAAGTGCGGTTTGGTGGGACAATACCGGATCGATGACATGGAACTGCTGGAGATCGTGGAAGATGCGTACAGTCCAGGACGGGAGCTGGGGCTGCGGACGGAAATGCTGGAGCTGCCTGCGGTTTTGGAAAGCCGGCGGGAGAATGTTTATGGGGAACAGGCGATCCCTGTGGAGGCAGATGCCATTGCGGATGTGCGGTTTTTGCCGGATCTTCCCAGGGAGCGGCAGACGGAGAGAGGTGTGGAGATCGAGGCACCGGGACTGGTGCAGCTGCTCTATTACGGAGAAAACCGGGAGCTGCAGTCTGCCAATGCCCGGTGGGAGGGGCGGCAGACGGTGGAAGCGGACGCACAGAGCCGGATCAATGCCGTTTCTCAGCCCGGGCCGGAACCTCAGGTAACTCAGGGCAATGGGAGCATGAACGTAAAGGTCCAGCTTCCTATGGAGTTGACCACCACCGCAATCCGGGGGATTCCCATGGTGATAGGGCTGGAGCTGGGGGAGGAGAAGGCGGCAGATCCCGATCGACCCTCTCTGATCCTGCGCAGGGCGGGGGATGCCCGGCTGTGGGACCTGGCAAAGGCCAGCGGTTCTACGGTGGAAGCTATTCGCAGGGCCAATGGTCTGCAGGAGGAACCTGCGCCAGGACAGATGCTTCTGATTCCGGTATCCTGAATAAAATCAGCGCCGTCCCGGGGGAGAGCCGGGGCGGCGCTAGGCCTTTTATGGTGTAAAACAGAAAAAATTCAGGTTATTTGGTAAAAAGATAAATTAGAATGGTTGATAATATCATCGAATTATGGTATTATTATAATGTATATGTATATAAAAGTGCAAAGATGCGCCTTTGGCGCTGGCGATATATTTTCCGGAGGAACAGATATGGAAAACAGAAAGATGCCTGAAGAAGAGCGGATTGTGGCACAAAAACGCAGTCGCCGAGTTTGGCAGCGGGTGGTGAGCCTGCTGGCTTGTGTGGTGGTTTTTTGTACAACCTATGCGCTGATTTTGCCTGCTATTACGATGGAACGGGCGGCAGTCTGTGGAAGGGAAGAACACAGTCATATCGAAGAATGTTTTGATGTGGCAGATCCGTCTGTGCTGATTTGCGCGCTGGAGGAGCATACCCACACCGACGAATGCCGGACTGGTGGGGAAACCACGCCTTCTACGGAGAATATCCCGGTGCAGACCACAGAAACGATCCCTCAGATCACGGAAGCAAACCGGGAGACGGAAGCTGCGGGGGATCTAGTGGTTTCCGACGAGGGTGTGGGGCTGTTGAGTGTGATTGAAGCCGACAATCCTGTGGTCCTGAATGCAGGCGTGGAAGGTGTCAGCTATCCTGACTTTGAGACGGAGATGAATGGGCTGGACAAATTGAAACTTTCCGAGAATGTTTCAATTTGGATCCGTGAGACAGATGCCTGGAGGGAAAGTGGGGAAGGAACGGGCGTTGGCGGATATCAGTTCTGGACCGGCCAGGCAGCGACGATTAATATCGCCATAGGAAGCAACGAAAGCAGTACCTACCGGCTTTACTTTCAGTTTACAAAGGCCGGGGGCGGCTTAGACGTTTCTCCTGAGAAGAACGGTGGAGCGTATACCTTCCACGGACAGCCGATCACCTGCAAAGCCACAGAGGATCCCAATACCGTTTATCTTGAGTTTACGCCAGCTGCGGGTGTGACTGCCGACATTCCAATCAGAGCATGGTATACATCTCCTGATACAGCCGGCGGCGGTCTGAAGGTTTGGGGTGAGAAGGTTTCGGAAGGCACGACCAGTGATACGATCCAGTTTTCCTGGCATACCCAGGTGTATCCATTTGCGTTGTCTGCAGTGATCGACACTTACTCCTCTCGTTCAGAAATGACAGTCGACTTCCATAGTGAAAACAGAGGAGTTCTTCCTTTTGATCCGATCTATATCTTGAATATGGAAAGCAAAGGAGATCCCGCAGTCACTTGGGGCAGGAACTACGCAGCTTCCACGGACATTTCCGCTTATCTGGATATGCCTGCAGGGTTTTACTGGGATACAGAGTTTGTAAATGCGATCAACAATAAAAACATTACCTTAGATAAGTATAATTCAGGTGCATATTGGTTTTATACATTTTATGCCGGAGAAAAAATGATCGCATACTTTATGGTATCGCCATCAAACACGGACTTTGCGATAAAGGATGCGTGGGTTACCTGGGACGAAGCTAAGAATAAACCGGTGTTCCACTGCCGTGTGATCAATACTTCAGGTAAAGAAATGTCCGGTGGTGGAGAAAAGTACATCGGTACAGACGGTAAGGAATATACAGTCCAAAGACAGGTTCGTTTTATTGTTTGTAAAGATGCTTTGACAATCGTTACAAATGACGAAACCGAAAACCTGGGCTTTAACGAGATCACAGAGGAGAGAAGTCCGCTGATGTGTCATTTTGAGGCAGTTGTGAATTATGCCCATGACAATATAACGGCAGATCCCAATAGTGATATGAATGCTGACTTGGCTACGGAACTGAAAACTGAGAAAGCAATTGATATTCCGAAAGCTGTACCCAGACTTTCCTTTGGAAGAAGTGTAATATATCCTACATATTTTGGCGAAAGCTTCTGCGACACCCTTACATTGCAAAATTATGGAACGGTTGACTGGCTCGCTGGGAACACGGCTGTACAGACTGTTTATCAACAAATGCGATACGGAATGTACATTACGCCTGAAAATATGGAAAAAATGTTCCAGGAAGAGTACGGAAAAGAACTGACCATAGAAATCACAAATGCAACACTAGGTGAATGGCAGGAGGTAACGGGAACTGACGGAAAAACAACAGCCTATCTCCATCCCGGCAATACCTACCACCCCGATGCGAACAGTGAAGAACCCCGCTACAAGCTGACGATCAATTACAACGATGAGACCAGGTTGTATCAGGTGGCGATTGCGGAATATCCAGACAACACGCATAGCAAAACGGTTACAGGAAATTCGGTGGAGGAAGTATTGAGGAAAGCGGGCTACGGTGTTACTGAGGCGGATACTTATCATTTCCGCTGGACGCAAAACGAAGAAGGAACGGCGTGCCAGCTTGTTCCCGGTGAAACCAGAACGTTTCATATTTATACCGACTTTAAGGATACATTTAAAAATCTTACCAGCGATAACCCTGGACAGTATCCAAATGAAAAGATCGATGTAAGGAATGCGGCGCGTTTCACTACGGGTGGATCATACATAGAAACCTGGTATTACCCTGGGTCCTTCTATCGGGAAGTAAACATCAGCAAGCAGATTTTTAAGAACGAACAGATTCTGGAAGGTGTATTTAAGGTAAAAGCCGGTGATGTTCTGGATCACCAGATTACGCTGACCAATGCTGGCACCGGTGTTTACGAAAATCTTCCCATTGTGGATGAGATTTACGGAACCCAGTATCTGCTGGCACCCGTGAT
>JAXJVC010000020.1:0-11360 GCA_036308745.1 Oscillospiraceae bacterium
AAATGTATCCCAGCGCTGCAGAAATCCGGGCTGTGAAAACCCAGAGCGGCATGGCATCTGTTGTGGCAGGGGACCATATCACATTCCTGAGTACATTTGCCATCCAAAACGCGGGCAGTGTGTCCAGTGGCCCCGTTACGGTGCACAATGTGTTTGATGAAAATAACACCCGTGCCATTGGTGTTACCGATGTGCGGCTGCTGATTCCTAAAAAAGAAACTGCTGCCGTCTACTTTACCATGGTGGATGACCAAGGCAATGAATATTCCTATCCTGGTGGAAAAACCGTCAAAAATACAGGTTCCAATGACAAAAATGGTGTCCTGCTCAGCAGATCCCAACTGGAGACACCCTATAATCAGTATTATTTCAAGACCATCAGCTATAAGATCGTGATTCCTGGCGGAACCACCTTGGCGAATACGGACGCCCCTAAGGATTCACGGGCTGCCGGTACAGTATGGGGAAAAGTACTGACGGATACGGCCCTGTCCGGCAACCAAAGACCGTTGAATCACTATTATGTGTACAGCGGGGACTGCGCGGCAATGACGGATAAATCGGGACAACCGGTGTTGCTGGATACAAAGCTCCGGACGGGAATCGCGAATGATTCCCAGGGAAATCAAGCCCTGACCTACGGCTTCCAGGAAGTAGGGGTGAAAACCGGCAACGCCGGGTATACAGACAGCATCTCCATCTCTCCCGGTGAGAGCGCTGTGATTCGCTGCCAGCTGTTTGTCTACAGGTATCCCTATACCTATCGGAACACACTGGACGGACTTTGCGTCGGATTGCTGCTGCCTGCGGATGTCACCATTACGGATGGGATCACAGCCAAATTAAAGAACGGAAAAACAGTGGACCTGGAAGGCTATGACTATAAGCCTGTGACAAAAGATGGCGCAACCTACAATTTCTGGACGATCCGATTGGATCCCACTGTGGAGATTGGATACTACGGCGAGGGCCTGAATCCAATTTCAAATGGTGAGTATGTTGCATTTACCATTCCTCTCCAGACAGAGCTGACCACAAAATCGGAAAAGCTGGTTCTGAACGATATCCTTTATGCGGCAGGAACCGGACATCAGTTTAATTCCGGCGGTATTGGCGTAAGGTATAAGAAAAATGACGACTATTGTATGTTGGGAGAGACACTCCACTCCCAAGGATATGATAAGGTTGGCGGTATGATCAGCACGGCAGGTGATGTCTCCATTTTGATCGGCTCGCCCGATGCCAAACTGGACATCTCCGACCGGCTTGCTGGCAGCGAAACGGAAGATATACTCAGCAGTCACGATCAGATCATTTCCTACGAACTGGATATCCGATGTACCCAGGGCGGCGAAGCGAATGATTTCTACTATCTGATTCCGGTGCCCAAGGGCAGCGACATCGACGACCTGGTAACGGCATCCGGTCTGTCCCTTGAATTGACGGAAGCCCCTGTGCTTACCCATTCCCAGGGCAGTTCTATGCTGAAGCTCCTCTACACCACACAGACCGGACTGACCTATGACACCGCGCAGGACGCTGCGGTTGACTGGGTCGAGGCAGATGGGGTGACGGATTGGAGCCAGGTCACCATGGTCAAGGCGGTGGCGGAAAATCCTGATGTCCCCCTGCAGAACGGCACCGAAGCAAAGATTTTCGTAAAATACCGGTACGGAGATGACGAGATGAGCTTTGCCCGTAATGCTGGGCAGACCATCACCTGGAACAGCCGGGGTTACTACAGCTATCGGCTGGGCGCGAACCACAATGCCGGCAACTATTCTACGGATGGCATCACGCTGACGCTGAACTATACCGCCCCGGTTCAGAGAATTACCCTGACTGCGGCGAAGGATGCCGAAGAGGCGATTAAAACAGCGAAAGTGGATCTGAATGGTCTGATCGACGGTGTGTTTGTCAACACGCCTGTCTTTGCCGTTCAGGATATTGAGACTTCCGGTACGGTGACCCTGGTGCCAAGCAATGCGGATTTTGCAGCCATGGGCAGTGAAAAATCCAATACCCAGTTCGCCATTGCCGCGAAGCTGAACGAGGGTACAGATCACGACCTTTTGCTTGGGGAGACTGTTGGAAATCTGGCAGTTCCCGAAGCGGGAACCGCGGTGTTCTGCTTTACCATCTTCAATGGCGATGTAATTACAGAAAACGCTACGGAGAAGAAGGTCACACTGAACCTTGTGGGATCCAATGGCGCTACCATTCCCGTGGAGATTGCCATCCTCCGGGAACTGACACAGGCGGAACCCGGTGAGCCCGGCATCATCGGCGGCAAGCGGTATACACTGTTCACGGAAAAAGAGACCGGCGTTACGGTGGCGGCCAATTCCGCCTTTACTGCGCAGTTTGTTTCGGAACTGATTCCGGCGAACTACGAATGCCCGGAGCTTTCCTTTACGGGAAGCCCGAAGGGAAAGGTCATTATGATCGACTGGTCGGGGGCTACGCCGGTTTATTATCAGGCGGAGGCTGGGGCGAGAATCCCGCTGACTGCCTTCACAAAAATCATTGGCGGCGGAAATTACAGCTATTCCACCGGTGAAGATTTGGTGAAGCAGTCGCTGCTGTTTATCGTGGAGCGGGCTAACACCGATGGTACCATCACCTTGACGCAGGAAGGCAAACAGGATGCCGTTGAAAATATCATCCAAACAATGAATTTTATCGCTGCGAACAACCGGACGTTCTCCCTGGGCGGCGGTGGAAATGTCAGTGTTGGGTCAACTGTTGCTTTGAACTACAGCACCAAGTCCGGAGCAACCGGTGCCAATGAATCCTTCTACCAAGACCGCAGTCTGGCACTGGTGCTGACCGGTGTGGATCTGCCTGTGGATTTGATGCTGAAGACGGGGAATGTCACATATACCCGCAATGCATACGGGCAGTTTATCATCCCCCTGGGCAACATCCAAACCGCGGGCAATGGCAGTATTTCCATTACACCTGTATCTGAAGTGCTGAATCCGGCTTGTAAGCTGACGGTGCAGCTTCACGCGGCAGGCGCTTCCAATGGGGAAAGACCTATGGGAAATGACAGTGCGGTGGGTAACGCTGTGACTATCACCATTGATGCTCCCAAGGCTGGCCCGGGATTCAAGGTGCTTTCCATGTCGGACCGGATCATCGAAAAGAATGAGCTGGGACGGGCGGTTACGGTGAAGGTGGCAAAAGCGAATCTGAGCAGCAGTGCCTCTGTAACCATGGTGGTGCAGGTCAAGGAGGGCAACGGCTATGCAGATCGTGTGGCGGTTTTGGATTCTGTGAGCGGCCTGACATCTTCCAATGGAGAGAATACACTGACACTGAAATTCAACGTGGGTACGGCTCCCGGAACTTACCGACTGTTGTTTACTGTGACAGACGGCAATACGGTTTTGAAGATTCCGTACAACTTCGTTGTTATTGATTGACAGCATCTAATCGCAAAACAGCCCATCCGACAGGATGGGCTGTTTTTAGACTGGCGAAAAACCCCTTCGGGCTTTTTTGCCAAGTTTTTGCAGTCTGCTGCGCGCAGTATTTGTTCGCTGAAGACGAACAAATACCACACTTGCAGCCTGAGCGGTATTTTTGACCACGTACACGCCGCGGTCAAAAATCGTTTTCACTTTATTTTCCGCTTGCGCGGAAAACTCTGCGAGGCTTTTTTGACAAGCTGAAAACAGCCCATCCGAAGGGATGGGCTGTTTTGCGTCAAAAATATAACTCGGCGGCTACGTTGCCGTGGACATAATAGCATACTGCTTTTTTGACAAATTCTTCGGTGACGCCGAAGCGGTCGGCCAGTTCCCAGAGTTCGGTACAGCCCTCGGCGATGGCTTCATCCAAGTCGTTTACCGGGATCAGGTGGAGGATGGCCCATTTGTTGGCGCGGTTTTCATGGCGCTGTCGGCAGTCAATGGCGGCGTAGCGGTTGTAAAAGCTGCCGGTGACACAGTGGCCCAGTTCATGGCCCAGATGGACCCTTTCCTGAACGCCGCCGTCCCGGGTACTGTCGTCCATGCCAATGTAGCAGCTGCCGTCGTCCAGCATGATGGACATGGAGGCGCTGTCGGGCATAGGATAGGAAAGGACCTCTATATTCTGTTGTTTCGCCAGATCATAGAGGGCGCGAATTTCCATGGTTACTCCTTTTTCTCTGCCTCCCGCTGCTTAATGTAGGCGGCAAAACGCTTGACCTCATCGTACATGGCATCGGTGATCTCGCCGTCGCCACCGAAGAGGGCGAATTTGATATCTTCATCGCTTGCAGGGCGCCTTCCGGTTTCGGGGGGCGCCTGTTCTGTTTCTTCCCCAAGCAGATAACCCACAGAGACGCCGAAATAGGAAGCGATCTTCTGGGCGGTGACTGCGGACACGCCGCTGCGGCGGCCCATTTTCAGGTCCGTCAGGAGGCCTTTGCTGATGCCAAGATCGGCGCACAGCTTGCCGCCCTTGATGCCGCGGCTTTCACACAGGGACAGGATATTTTCGTATAAAGTTCCCATTTAAGTACCTCCGAATTTGTATATATAGTACGAATATACTCGAACGAGTGATTTGCGACTTGACAAATACTCGAACAGGTACTATAATGCAACCATAACAAGCACCTAAACGAGTACTAACAAACCAAGTTTACAAGAATATTGTAGTACCTGTGCGCGTACTTGTCAACGATTATTTGAAATAGGAGGTACTTTTTGTGGATTATTGGGTTCTGTTTCAGGTGTTTTGGGATGAGAAAGCCAGGCGCGGGGTCATGCGCCTGTGGATCCTCCGAAAAGCACCGGAGCTTTCGGAGATATCCAGATTTTAACAGAAAATCTGTCCAATAAACTGGACGGCAAAGGAGGAAGCATATGGGCGGGGAGCGAAACCCGAAGCCTGCCGGGGGGATGTTCCTTCCGCAGGAGGAAGTCAAACGGTATAGAAATCATCGGAAGGTCCGGCGTTGGCCGGCGCTGGCAGGACTTATCCTGGGAGACGGGCTGCTGATTTACATGATCCAGGGCGGCTTGATCGATCTGGGATACGGCGTTGTGATATTAGCTGGGATCTCAGCTTATTTTGGAAATCGAATTCGTTGAAAGGAGAAAAACTATGAGCAATTTGGAAAAGCAGGTGGCCGTGCTTGTGCGGCTGTGTACGGCAGAAAAGGAAACGGACCGGCGCAGAGCCAGGGAGGAGCTGCGAGGAATGCTGAATGCCCCGGATGCGCTTGGGCCAATGGATACGGAGGATATGATCCGGCAGGTGCTGCTGGAGGTAGGCGCGCCGGACCATTTGGCAGGACATCCCTATGTGGTACAGGGGGTTCTTCTGGTGCTGGAAAACTGGGAGTACATGAACAATGTGATGTCCGGGCTATATCCCCGACTGGCGGAACTCTTTGATTCCACACCTTCCCGGATCGAGCGATCCATCCGTCACGTCATCGAGGTGGCATGGAGCCGGGGGGATCTGGATGTACTGGAGCGGTATTTTGGGAACACCGTCAGCGCCAGCAAGGGAAAACCCACCAACTCCGAGTTTATGGCAAGAGTGGCCAACATCGTGCGGCAGCGGATGAAGCGCGCGGCATAAGGGCAGGTGTGGACATACAGTAAGGGCGTGCTGCAGCACGCCCTATTTCTTTTTTTGCTTAAAATCAAAATAATCCTTGACAACCTAACGATTGTTAGGTATACTGAACCTAACAAATGTTAGGGAGATGATTTTGATGTCTACAAAAGAAAAAATCCTTGAGATCTCATTGGATATGTTTGCAAAACAGGGATACACCGCAGTGTCTATACGGGATATCTGCAAGGAGGTTGGGATAAAAGAAAGCTCGGTATATTATCATTTCAAAAATAAGCAGAGCATTTTCGATGAGCTGATTCGCCGTTTTACCACAACTGCAGATACGATGATGGCGCAGTTTGAAAACGGGCTGACCAATGGACAGGGATCCTTTTCCGACGGTTTTCACACCGTTGCCAATTGTTTCTTTGAGCAATACCTTATGGATGATTTTTGCAATAAAGTCATGCGTGTCATGCTGATTGAGCAGTTTGGCAATGATGATGTCCGGGATTTGTGTAAAACATGGCTGCTGGAGAAACCGCTGCAGATCCAAAGCAACATCTTTCAGGCATTGATACAATTCGGTGTGATCGCAAAGTGTGACAGCGGCTATCTGGCGGTGAAGTATTATTCCCCTATTTATTTCTACGCCAACAAGTGGCTGTTCTGTGGTGAACTGACCGAGGAAAACAAAACGGCTTTTCGGGAAGCCGCATACAAACATATTCAGTTATTCTTTATGGAAATAGGAGGCAAATGATGGCAAATATCATTATTACCGGTGCAAATGAGGGCATCGGTTACTTCATGGCGCAGAAGCTTCTTTGCGACGGCAATCAGGTTTCTGTTCTGGATATCGAAACGGAAAATCTTGCTGATCTGAAAAGAAGATATGAAAGCAGTCTGATTTATTTCAAGGCTGATTTGAGAAATGAGGACGAGGTCAAAGCGGCTGTTTGTGAAACTGCTGCGATATTTGGCAGTATCGATATTGCCGTGCATAACGCCTGCAAATGCACCTTTCTGAGCGAAGCCGAGACGGATTTCGATACCTACAAAGACGTATTTGATGTGAATTATTTTGGTGCGCTGCGATTTGTAAAAAGCGTCATTCCCTATATGACGGCACAGAAAAAGGGCAAGGTCATCTTTACCAGTTCCGGCGTTGGCGTAACCGGGTTTATGAATATTTCTCCTTACAGCTCAACAAAGGGTGCGCTGGAAGCATTGGCGAAATGTCTGAGAATCGAGTACGCCAAGGACAATATCACCTTCCATATTATGCACCCGCCCCTTACCCGCACGAAATCCGCTTCGCCTTTGCCCGTTCCCGATGAATTTAAGGCCCTCCCGGAAAAGGTGGGCTATGGGCTTGCAAAGAACATCCATTCCAAACGATACATCATCTGTCACAGCCTGAATCAGAAGCTCCAAACTCTGGGCTGCTATCTGTTCCCGGTGCAAATGGGCAATCTGCTTTCCAAAATGACAGCCAACAGCAGTGAGAGTCAGTAAGAAACGTGATTCCTCCAGCTTTTGCGAGATCAGGAAAAAGGCTAATCAATCGGTATAAGGGCGTGCTGCGAAATTTGCAGCACGCCCGATTGCGTTTCCTGTGACAATGTCACGGAAAAATATGTGAATCTATCCTATGATTAAACCAGAAAGAAAAAAGAAAAGGGAGGCGCGTGTATGAATTACAGTGCATTGATCCAGAACAGAAAGTCCGTCCGGGAATTTACAGACAAGCAGGTATCCGGCAGAGACCTGAAAAAAATCGGGACCTATTACAACAAGTCTGTCCGGCGGCTGGTGCCGGGGCTGGAGACCGAGCTGCATTTTTTTGGACCGGAGACAGGCCCGGCCCTGGAGGGCGCGGCGGGCTACTACAGCTTTTTGGTGGGGGCACCCCAGTATTTGGTGCTGCTGTCTGCCAGACATGAGCTGGCGGGGCTGAATGCGGGGTATGTGATGGAGGACCTGATCCTGAAGCTGACGGACATGGGGCTGGACAGCTGCTGGCTGACCTTCACCGACAGCAGGCATATTAAGGATGCCCTGGGGATCGATTCTCCTCTGAATGTGGCTGCCATTGTGGCTTTTGGTTATGGTGTCAAAACCGTAAAGCGGCCCCGGATCAATATTCTCAGCATGTCCAACATCGATATTGCTGCCAAGCGGCAGTATGTGGAGCCGAAGCGGAGCGTATATGATATGACTTTCCTGAATAGCTGGGGCAATTCCCACGGTGTGGACAGCTACATTGGATTCTTTGACGATATGCTGTGGGAATCCCTCTATGCGGCATCTCTGGCTCCCAGCTATCTGAACCGGCAGGCTTATGGCTTTATCCTCCACGACGGCTGCATTTCTCTGGTGCGGCGGCCGGATGTGTACACCACGGAGCTGGATGGAGATCTGAGTCTGGGTGTTGTCCTGCATCACTTTACCAGTGTGGCGGAGGGTTGGGTAGGCAAGCTCAACTGGCTCTTCGGCATGGATGCCGCAAGGCTGCTGCTGCCCCAGGGCTATGAAGTGGCGGCAACCTGCCCGCTGTGAGCATAGGGTTTGAATGGATTGCCTCCTGTACAATTACCAAAAAAAGAAGGCGCCCGGCGGGCACCTTCTTTTCTGGAGCAGAATACGGGAGTCGAATAAAGTAAGGAGTTCCCGGCGTCAAGCCGCCGGGAAGCAGATATCCGGGGGATATCTGCATTTAGATGGGTTCGCCTCCCTTTGCTTACCAAAAAAGAAGGCACCCGAAGGTGCCTTCTTTTTTGGAGCAGGATACGGGAGTCGAACCCGCCTTCACGGCTTGGGAAGCCGTTGTATTACCGATATACGAATCCTGCAGATGAGGGTATTATAGCAGAGCCAAATGGAAAATTCAACCCCTTTTTGTCGAGGGGGTTGAAAACAGCCGCAGGTGCGGCGCAATCAAAGGAACCGAAAAACAGGAGGGGAACAACATGGAATACGAACTGGTGCATGAGATCAAGAACCTATGCCGAAACAATCAGATGCGGGACATTTTCTTTGAAGAGGTGGAGTGCGACGACCCCGTCAGCTTTGTCCGGGAACGGCTGAAGGGCCGGGAGGTGGAGCTGTCTGCTGATTTTGGTGCGGGTGGGAATGTGACCGTCCACGGGGTCTGCGACGGCTTGATCCAGACCTTTACGTTTACGCCGATTTAACGGAAGATTCCTCCCGGGCGGGAGAAATCATAGACGGTCGAAAAAGTACGGTTACTTTGCGAAATTATCTTTGGCGCACCAGAAGCTGTAGGGCGGCTTGAGGGCAAACCGCCCTACTGGGGCGTATTCAGATAAACAACAATTTATCGGTTTATCAACACACGCAGATCCATTCCGGGTGGGAGTGATTTGATTATTTTTCTTTCCAGTCCTGGATCATCAGACGGATCATGTTCACCATGGGCAGGCCCAACAGCACAAGGCACACCGCCATGTAAGTCCGGTCGATCCGTCCGGAGCGGTAATTCAGGACCGTGTAGACGATGACTGCCAGCATAAGCAGGATTACAAGGACCTTTTTCATATTTTCTTTCAAGGAGATCCCCCTCACTTTGTGTATTTCTCCAATTATAACCTGCCGGGGGTGGGGTGTCAAGAGATCGGGAGGGGAGGCGGGGAACTTCCTCTGGGTACATTTTTTGTAAATTCCCGTAAATTGTGGGTTGAATTTAGGCGGGAGATATGATACGATATCGTTGTATCGATATGGGCGCGGTGCGCCCTGACGGTACTGCGCAATACCAATTAAAGGAGACAATTACTATGCCTCATACCATTGCCGTTGCCGGTAAGGGTGGCGTGGGTAAGACCACCACCTGCGGCATGCTGATCGATTATCTGTGCAAGAAAAACCAGGGACCTGTCCTGGTGGTGGACGCAGACGCCAATTCCAATCTGAACGAAGTTCTGGGCGTGGAGGTGGAGACCTCTCTGGGCCAGATCCGGGAAGAGATGGCACAGGCGGAACTGAAGGGCACCATTCCCAAGGGCATGACCAAGGCGGATTATGCAGAATTCAAATTTAATTCCGCGCTGATCGAAGACGACGACTTTGATATGCTGGTCATGGGCCGGACTCAGGGTAAGGGCTGCTACTGCTATGTCAACGGCGTCCTCCAGTCCCAGGTGTCCAAGTACGCCAAGAACTACTCCTATGTGGTCATGGACAACGAAGCAGGTCTGGAGCACGTGGCCCGGGGCACGCTGCCTCATGTGGACACCATGCTGCTGATCTCTGACTGCTCCCGTCGGGGCGTTCAGGCAGTGGCCCGCATTGCGGAAATGATCGAGGAAATGAACCTGAATCCCGGACAGATGGGCCTGATCATCAATCGCGCGCCTGGCGGTGTCCTGGACGACGGCATCAAGGCCGAGATCGAAAAGCACGGCCTGAAGCTGTTTGGTGTTCTGCCCCATGACGAGGCGGTGTACCGCTGTGACTGTGACGGAGAACCTTCCGCCAAGCTTCCGGACAACGATCCCATGAAGATCGCTCTCAAGGGGATCATGCAATCCATCGGCTTATAAGCCTACGGATATTACAGGATACGAAAGGGAAGAACGGAAGAAGCTGTGCCGGCCGCTTTGAAGCGGTACGCTCTGTGGTCATGAGACAGAGCGGTCCCTGCACAATTTTGGATGGGCTTTCCCTGGCGGATTCTGCTAATATACAAAAATCAAAAAAATCCAAGGGGGATAATTAACTATGGCTTTCACTCCCAAGACGGCTCCCTTCAGCGGCAAGATCAATGCCGTTACCCTGGGTACCGGTGACAATGCAATCGTCATCGGCGGTCAGAATGTGATGCCGTTCTACACCTTCGATGCACCCATCGAAAACGCACCTAAGATCGGCGTTGAGGTTTCCGATCTGGCTTCCCAGTGGGAAGTTCCCGGCCTGAAGGAGTTCTACGCAGGCTGCACCACCATGGCTGACTATGCCAAGAAGGCTGAGTCCATCGAGGGCTGCGACTTCATCTGCCTGAACTTCGTGGGCGCTGACCCCAACGGTGCAAACCGTTCCACCGCTGACTGCGTTGCTGACGCCAAGGCTGTTGCCGAGGTCGTCACCAAGCCCATCGTTGTCATGGGCTGCAAGAACCTGGAGAAGGACGGCGAGCTGCTGTCCGCTCTGGCAGAAGCTCTGGCCGGCAAGAATGTTCTGTTCATGTCCGCCAAGAACGAGAACTACAAGACCGTCGGCGCTTCCGTTGCTCTGGCAAACGGCCAGAAGCTGGGCGCTGAGACCGCTGACGACATCAACCTGGCCAAGCAGCTGAACATCATGCTGAAGGGCCTGAACGTCAACGCTGAGAACGTCGTTATGGACATCGGTACTGCCGCTGTTGGCTACGGCTACGAGTATGCCGCTTCCACCTTCGACCGTATCCGCCTGGCTGCCCTGCAGCAGTCTGACGCTGACCTGCAGATGCCCATCCTGGCTGCCGTTTGCAACGACACCTGGGGCATTAAGGAGTCCACCGCATCCGTTGAAGACGAGCCCGCATGGGGCTGCCAGGAAGAGCGCGCCATCTCCATGGAAGTCGCTACCGCTGCAGCTGACCTGACCGGCGGCGCTGACGCTGTTGTTCTGCGTCATCCCGCTTCTGTGGCTACCATCAAGAAGTTCATCACTGAACTTGTCTAATCGGAAGGAGGATACATACAATGGCTCTGAAAGGTCTTGATATTTTTAAGCTGTCTCCTAAGAAGAACTGTAAGGAGTGCGGCAGCCCCACCTGTATGGCATTCTGCATGAAG
>JAXJVC010000021.1:0-2800 GCA_036308745.1 Oscillospiraceae bacterium
CAAATAATGATACTGCATTTTTTCGTAAAAGTCAAGGGTGAAACCGTATTTTATTGTGCAATTCGTGAGATTTTAGCATTTTTCCGCAACCAATATGTAATTCCCATAAGCTAGGGTATTTTCATAGGTTTTACCGACTTTTACGCCGTTATGGCTGCGCTGATTCCTGCCGGATTTGTGCAAACACTCCAAGCGATTCCAGTGCCCTGCCCCTGCTGTCAAAAAACGCCTGGTTTTCCACGGCGCAGCCGCCGCAGTATTTTCCTGCATCCAGAGGATCATAGTCCCCCGCCCAGGAGCTTGCCCAGCCGGAGCCGTAGGTCTCCCACAAGGCTTTGTTTTCCTCATAGGTGCTGCCGCCCGCGGAGATCCAGGTGCCTTCCCAGTAAAATACGCCCAGTCCGCCAATTTCCGAAACCGCCTTTGCCACAGCCTGCACCCAAGCCTCCTGCCCCTCCGGGGTCTTGGGATAGGGTGTGGCCGTATCCCCAGTTACGGTGTTGCCGTGAAAATCCAGATCCTCCGCTGTATAAGCGTGGGCGGTCTCCGCCACCAGCACCTGCTTGCCGTAGGTTTTTTGGATAGCCGTCAGCACCTGCTGCAGATTCTCCAGGCTGCCGTGCCACTGGGGATAGTAAGAGGAGGCAAACACATCGTAATCCACCCCGTAAAGGTCCAGCTGTTGGGCGTAATATTCGTAAGCGCCGGTTTTTTCCGGATTGGTAAAATGCACCGCAACCAGTGCCTCCGACAGCGTATCCCGCACCGCCTTTGCCCCGGCAGAGAACAGCTTCGCCATATTCTCCCAGGACGTTTCTCCTGCTATGCCGGAGTTAGTCTCATTGCCCACCTGCACCATACCCACCGAGACACCGGCATCCTTCAGCATTTTCAGGCTGTCGCAGGTAAAGGCATAGAGGGCATCAGCTTTTTCCGCTATATCCATGCCCTGCCAGGCTTTTGGTGCCATCTGCTTGCCCGGGTCAGCCCAAAAGTCGGAATAGTGGAAGTCCACCATCAGCTTCATACCGTACCGGGTGGCACGCTTGCCGATCTCCAGCGCATTTTCTATGTCGCAGTTGCCGCCGCCATAGCCGTGACCTGCCTCATCATAGGGGTCGTTCCACACCCGGACACGGATGTAATTGACCCCGGCATCTGCCAGGATCTCAAAAACATCCTGCGCTTGTCCTTCTCTATTATAATATTGTATGCCGCCGGCCTCCAAAGATGGCACGCTGGAAGCATCCATCCCCAAAATAAACTTGGGTTCTGCTTTGCCGCACCCAGCCAGGCAGAATGTCCCCAAAATACACGCCAAAGCCCAGCAAGCTGCACGATTTCTTTTCATGGTGATCCCCCCTTTTTTTGTGCCATTATAACAAAAAATATCTCCGATGTAAACTACGGCAGCAGTTGATTTCCTGCCGTTGCCGTGGTAGGATAGAGGAAACGAGAACCCGGAGGAACCGCTATGTCAGAAAAGAAATACCCCTGTCCCAGCTTTCCCCATATGATCCACGGAGCCGACTACAACCCGGAGCAATGGCCGCAGGAGTATTGGGATCGGGATATGGAGCTGATGCAGCAGGCAAACTGCAACGAAATGACCGTAGGTATCTTCGCCTGGTCCACCCTGGAGCCCCGGGAGGGAGAATACGATTTTTCCTATTTGGATACGATCATTGAAAAGATCGGTGAAGCGGGCGGCAAGGTGATCCTGGCCACTCCCTCCGGTGCCCGTCCCCGCTGGCTGGCAGAAAAATATCCCGAGGTGCTCCGGGTGGATGCCCAGGGCAATCGGGAGCATATCCGTGGCCGCCACAACCACTGCCCCACCTCCCCTGTCTATCGGGAGAAGGTCCGTGCCATCAACGAACAGCTTGCCCGGCGGTACGGCAATAACCCCACGGTCATCGCCTGGCACATCTCCAATGAGTATAGCGGCCAGTGCCATTGTCCCCTGTGTCAGAAGGCCTTTCAGGAGTATTTGAAGGAAAAGTTCCACGGAGATATTGGGGAATTGAACCGGGCCTACTGGACCACCTTCTGGAGCCACACCTACGATCGCTTCGACCAGATCGAGCCTCCCGGAGCTTTGACCGAAACGGGTATCCACGGGCTGAATCTGGATTGGAAGCGGTTTATCACCCGGCAGACCATCTCCTTTATCGAAAACGAGATCGCTCCCATTCGGGAGCATTGCCCCCACCTGCCGGTGACCACCAATATGATGTACGAATTTACCGACCTAGACTACCACAAGGTAGCCCAGGTGCTGGACTTTGCCTCCTGGGACAGCTACCCGGAGTGGCACAACGGGGACGATACCGTCATCGCCCAGCGGGCAGCCTTCTGGCACGATGTGTACCGCAGCCTAAAGCAGAAGCCCTTCCTGCTGATGGAAAGCACCCCCAGCCTGGTAAACTGGAAACCCTACAACAAGCCAAAAGCTCCGGGTCTGGACACCCTCTCTTCCCTGCAGGCGGTGTTCCACGGCAGCGACAGCGTGCAATATTTCCAGTGGCGCAAGAGCCGTGGCTCTTCGGAAAAGCTCCACGGCTCTGTGGTCGGCCACGACGGCACAGCCGACACCCGGGTGTTTGCCAGCGTGCAGCGCACCGGTGACGTCCTGCGGAAGATGGACCGGGTGGCCGGAACGCTGACCGATGCTCCTGTGGCGCTGATCCTGGACTGGGAGAATCTGTGGGCGCTGGCAGATTGCCAGGGTTACGCCCAAAAAGATAAGAAATATTTTGAGACCCTCTACAGCTACCACCGGGTATTCTGGGAACGGGGC
>JAXJVC010000022.1:0-1880 GCA_036308745.1 Oscillospiraceae bacterium
CTCTTTCGAGTGCATACCACCTCATGTGCTTTATGATGCAAAAAACGCCGATATCAAAGGTGATGATTTATTCAAAGGTGCCAGTCAGTCGGACGTTTTTGACTTGGAAATCGGCGCAAATGTCGATAACCTGCCCTATAATTTTGTTTCCTTTGTCAAACGTGCTACCAGTATCAAATTCCATGGAGAAAACTGGCTTACAGTGGCAGAGGGCGCGTTATCTCCATGGCGCATGCCTTTGGCAGCGCTGAGTGGAACGGTGTATGTGGATAACCAGGGTGTGATCTATACCTATGATGTGGAAACGGAAACCGCCGCAGTGTATTATGTCCAGCCCGGTGTCCAGAATGTGACCATCCCTAAGTCCATTTTCACCGAAGATGGCCAGACGGAATGCGTCATCACTACTGTGAAGCAGAATGCCCTGATGGACGCGGATGGCCTGACCACCCTAACCTTTGTCTCTCCCGAAAGCATCACCACCATTGAAACGATGGCTATGGCAAACTGTACCACCCTGATCAATGTCAACGGCCAGACCACCGTGGAGGGGGCGGAAGCAAGCTTCTCCAATGACAACCTGACTCTGGGCTATGAGCCTTTCTACAATACCGGTCTGACAGGAGCCTCCGGCGGCGGAGCCTTTGACGCGGAAATGGACGTTGAAAAGGCTCTGACCGTGACCCGTAAGGATACGGAGGAAAAGGTCACCAAAATGGACATCGTTCTCGGCTCTAAAGGCGGTACCATGACCTGGGTTGGGCAGGAGGATGGTCCTGGCGGCTACCGCCTGCTGACCAATGACACTTTGACGATCACAGGAGAAGCGGGTAATTCAGATGGTAATAAAATATATGTTTATCGTATCTACCTACGGTGTACCGGGGATGACTGCGCATTCAGCATCAGCCCCAGTGAGAAGCCATACAGCTTTACAATCAACAACATCACTACCACAGCCTACTGTCATGCCACCGAGGACCCCTATACCATATACCTGGAGTTCACTCCGGAGATCGGTACGACGGTGTATGTACCTGTGACTGCTGTGTATCCCTCTCCTAAGTCTTCCGGTGGCGGCCTGACCATCTGGGGCGCGATATTGTCCGAGGAGGAAGCCAGGGAGCAGGCAGGACATCTGATAACAGCTGATGATACAATCCAGGCATTATGGACAGTAAAGCCCGATGAATTTAAGCTAACCAAAACATCAACAGGAAATGCCCCCGGTATCGTTGGGTATTCAGAGGAATATACCAACGAAGCGGGAGATATCCTGGTGAAAACCGGCGCCCGGCCCGGAAACAGCATGCAATGGCAGATCAAATTTTTCCGGAACACGGATACCTCGTCTGACTACGGCAAGGACTATATCAAGTCCGTTGACTTTACGGATACTGTCACCTTGCCGGAAGGTATCTCCTGGCGGCAGGAGGTGCTGGATGCGGTGAAAGCAGGGGATACCAGCGGCGGCTATGCCGGGGATATCCAGGTGGCTTCCATTTCCCAGGGAACGGGCCTTCGGCTGAGCTGGGACGAGGATAATCAGAAGATCCTGATCCACTGGCGAGCTGTGAATACCAGCAGCACGGCGGAGCTGGGATCCCAGACCATCGATCTGAATATCCTTCCCCAGGCGGTGGAGGTGGGCATGAATAAATTGGGTACCACCATGACCATCACCAACCAGGCGGAGGCTGTGGTGCATTATCATCACAGTGCGGATGTGCCGCTGCGGAGCGAGACCGCCACAAAGACCATCAGCGGCGGTAAGGGTAAGCTGGAGCTGAAGATCACCGCCAGCGGCGGAAATTACTTCGGCGAGGATGTGACTTATACCACCACGGTATACAACAATGGTGCCAGTCCCTGGACGGGGA
>JAXJVC010000023.1:0-4805 GCA_036308745.1 Oscillospiraceae bacterium
AAAGGAATACCAGGCGGTTGTCCACGGTCATCCGGACAAAAATGCAGAGACTTTGCGGGACCTGCTGGGCCGGGACAAAGCCCGTAAGATGACCTATGTGGCGCAAGCTCCTGGCAAAGGGATCCAGGAGGCGGTTCTGGACTACCGGGTATTGGCACAGTCGGAAAAATTAAGCAAGGTTCAGGTACGGCTTCACACCGGCAGAACCCACCAGATCCGGGTCCAGTTTGCCAGCCGGGGTCTGCCGCTCATAGGGGAGCGAAAATATTCGGAACTTGACGACCCCTGCGAGATCGCGCTGTGGTCTCATAAGATCGGCTTCCGCCATCCGTCTACCGGGGAGACGGTGGTATTCACCAAAGAACCGCCCCAGGTCTATCCCTGGACCGAATGTTGAATTAGTTTGGAGAGTGCTTGGGAAAAGGCGTTGTCCTGCTGGGCTGTCCGCTTTTTGGGACCTTTCATCCGGTTTCCTGCGGCCCGGTGCTTTCGGGAGTCGTGGCGGACCAGCAGAAGGGCATCGATATTGTCTAGGGTATACTCCCAGCCGTCCTGGTGCAGGACCCGGGCTTTCCGTGCCAGACACATGGAAGCCAGGCCGTAGTCCTGGGTAACCACGATATCACCGGGAAGCACCCGGTTTACCAGGGCATAGTCTACGCTGTCAGCGCCTTTGTCAAAAACTAGGGTTTCTGCCCCGTCCCGGTGAAATTCGTGGGCGGTATCGCACAGAACCAGACAGGGGAGTGCCCATTGTTTACACAGCCGGATGGCAATGTCCACCACGGGACAGCCGTCGGCATCAATGAGAAGTTTCAAGGAGATCCCTCCTTTCTACGGCGATTATACCATGCTTCTCACTGTTTGAAAAGAGGAATGGAGGAAAGAAAATGAAACTGCGTTTGGTAAAGCTGGAGTCAGGATACCGCCGGCACCTAAATGAAATGATGGATGAGTGGTATGCGGCGGGGGAGAAGATCATTCCCTATGCGATCCGCAGAAATGACTACCACGATTTTGACAGTTACCTGGAAAACCTGGAGACTAAGGACAATTCGGAGGGCTTTGTGCCTGACTCTACCTTCTTCTGCCTGGATACAGAGCGGGATATCTTTGTTGGTGCGGTGAATATCCGCCATTATTTGACTGAAGGACTGCTGTTGAACGGCGGTCATATTGGTGACGGTGTTCGTCCTTCGGAGCGGCGCAAGAGGATCGCAACGAAAATGATCGGTCTGGCGCTGGAGGAATGCCGGAAGCTGGGAATCAGCCGGGTACTGATGGTCTGCGATAAGCAGAACATTGGCTCTGCCAAAAGCATTCAGAACAACGGCGGTGTACTGGAAAACGAAGTTCTGGTAGACGGTGTTGTGGAACAGCGGTACTGGATCGAGCTTACGTGAGGGAATAACATGGCAAACTACGATTTTTTTCAGCATCGGGAATGCGAATATTTCCCCTGCCACAAAGGAGCAGACCCGGAGCACTTTAGCTGTTTGTTCTGCTTCTGTCCGCTGTATGCCCTGGGAGATAAGTGCGGCGGGAATTTCAGGTACACAGAGAACGGCATCAAGGACTGCTCCGGTTGCCTGCGGCCTCATAAGCGGGAAAACTATGAGGATATTTGTGGCGGGATCCGGGAGGTTATGAAACTTGCTGAACGACAGGATACATAACATCATAAGTACCAAAAGGGGGGAGCAATCCCTCCTTTTTTGATATTATTTTTGTTGAACCTGACAACTATATAATGATAAATAGTTACATTTTGTAGGTAATGGAATGTGACTGTGGGCAAATTACACAAAAAGGAATGAAAAACCAATTTACTTTCGGCAGGGTTTCCGAAAAAAGAAAAACGCTGTTTTTGGGACTTCACAAATGAAAAAAAAGGGTATATATTATACGCACCGCATATACAAAAGTCCACGACTGGTGAACGAAAATAAAGGAAGGCTTTATGGAAATGACTTTGCAGGAGCGGCTTAACAAGCTGCTGGACGCATATTCTCACAACTATGATATCTACCGGGATGTGACGGTGGAGGGAGGTTCCTTCCCAGCAGCGGCATTTTACCACCTGCGGGATGAGAATTACCTGATATCGAAGCAGCATGTTCTGTCAGCAGTTGAGCAGTATGAATATGTGTATATCTATCTTGCGGATCATGTGGATGCGGATACCCTCCGTGCCCAGATCGAGCTTTCCAAACAGGCGGGACTTTCTCATGTGCGGCCCCATAAGGAGCATATGTTTTCTTATGTGACACTGGTGGTGCTGGCAAACACCATCGATCCGGAAGCGGTGAAACTCTTAAAGCGAACCCGGCTTCGGAAGAATTATCTGCTGACACTCCATGGCTGGATGGAGTATCACATTGCCGCTATGGAATGCAGCACAAACAGCTTCTTCTCCAATCCAGCCGGAAGGGAAGCGCGAAAGAATCTGGAGCGCAATTTCGCACCCCGGAACAAAAGGAAGGGAGTCATTTAACTCTATGAACGGTATTGTACTTTTGGTCATCAGCATCGCTGTGCTGGTTTGCGGCTATATCTTCTACGGCCGCTACCTGTGCAAGAAGTGGGGTGTGGGCGAACTGAACGAAGCAACCCCTGCACACACCATGGAAGATGGTATTGACTACGTCCCCGCAAAGGCCCCTGTTCTGATGGGCCACCATTTCTCCTCCATCGCCGGCGCAGGCCCCATCACCGGTCCTATCAACGCTGCTGCCCTTGGCTTCGGCTGGGGTGCCATTGCTCTGTGGATCCTGGTAGGCGGTATCTTCTTCGGCGGCGTCCATGACTTCGGCGCTCTGTTTGCTTCCCTGCGTCACGGCGGCAAGTCCATCGGTGAGATCATCTCTGCCAATATGTCCAAGCGTGCCAAGCGCCTGTTTATCATTTTTGCATACCTGACCCTGATCCTGGTTGTGGCTGCCTTTGCATCCATTGTTGCAGGCACTTTTGCAGCTACCTTTGATGCATCCGGTGCTGTTGATGTGGCTGCTTCCACTGCCAATGCCCGTGTTGCTATGGTCTCTTTCCTGTTTATCGTGATCGCCATTGTTTTCGGCTTTGCTGTTTACCGCCGGAATATGCCCATTGGCATTTCCAGCGTTGTTGGCGTGTTGGCCATTGTGGCGATTATCGCCATCGGCATGAACTGGCATCCCATTTATCTGTCCAGCAATACCTGGATGCTCATTGTGGGTATTTACATCGCTGTGGCTTCCATCGCTCCCGTATGGATCCTGCTGCAGCCCCGTGACTATCTGTCCTCTTTCCTGCTGTATGCCATGCTGGGCCTGGCCCTGGTGGCTGTGGTCAAGGGCAACCCCTCTCTGGACAGCATGCCCATTCTGAACACTGTCGGCAATCAGACCCCTGTGTTCCCGGTTCTGTTTACCACCATCGCCTGCGGCGCCATCTCTGGATTCCACTCTCTGATTTCCTCCGGTACCACCTCCAAGCAGCTGGATAAGGAATCCGATGCCAAGCCCATCGCCTACGGCGGTATGCTGCTGGAGTGTGTTCTGGCGATCCTGACCCTGTGCGCAGTTGCTTACGCTTACACCTGGAATGCTGCCAATCCCGATGCCAAGCTGACCGGTGCAACGGCTATCTTTGGCGGCGGTATTGCCGGTATGATCGATCCCAGCCGCGGCAGTGTTTACGAGATCCTGTACACCCTGCTTGTGCTGACCTACTCCGCATTCTGCCTGACTTCTCTGGATACTGCTACCCGTCTGGGCCGCTTTATGTTCCAGGAGTTCTGGCTGGACGGCACCAAGGGTGAGACCCATGAGAATGTTACCGGCTACAAGAAGTTCCTGTCCAACCCCTATGTTGCCACCGGTATCACCGTGGTTCTGGGTGTTCTGCTGGGACTGAACGGCTACGCAAAGATCTGGGCCCTGTTCGGCTCTGCCAACCAGCTGCTGGCCGGTCTGGCTCTGCTGGCTGTGGCTACATGGCTGGGCAATGCAGGCAAGGACAACAAGATGTTCCTGATCCCCATGGGCTTCATGCTGGTCGTTACCATTGCTTCTCTGATCATCAACACCAAGGACCAGTTTGTCAAGATCGCCGCCGGCGGTGCTGACTGGGGTCCCTGGGCACAGGCCATCATCGGCATTCTGCTGGTGGTCCTGGCTGTGGTCCTGGCCATCGAGGGTGTCACCACCATCGTCAACCAGAAGAATAAGGCAAAGGCCTGATCCATTTTCTGTTCATCTCAAAGAACCAGTCCCATGTGGCTGGTTCTTTGTATTAATGGTATCCTGTAGGAGAACGGATGTGCCTGTTGAGAGAACAAAACTTTTCCAGAGGTATTGACCCGGGGGACCGGGAGTGCTAAAATGGAGAATCATATAGAACCGAGAGGTGTATTGTTATGGAAAAGAAAAACATCGACTGGAGCAGCCTGGGCTTTGGCTATGTGAAGACCGATCTGCGCTATGTCTCCAATTTTAAGAACGGACAGTGGGATGAGGGTGGTCTCACCGATCAGGACATGATCACCATGAGCGAATGTGCCTGCGTTCTGCAGTATGCTCAGACCTGCTTCGAGGGACTGAAGGCCTATACCACCGAGGATGGCCGGATCGTCTGCTTCCGTCCCGACCTGAACGCCGCCCGTATGGCAGATTCCTGCCGCCGGATGAAGATGCCTGTCTTCCCTGAGGAAAAGTTCGTGGAAGCCGTTGTGGAGACCGTCCGTGCCAATAAGGAGTGGGTGCCTCCCTTCGGTTCTGGTGCAAGCTTGTATCTGCGTCCCTATATGTTTGGTATGAACCCTGTCA
>JAXJVC010000024.1:0-15289 GCA_036308745.1 Oscillospiraceae bacterium
AACCTCCCTTGTCTACATTGTAGCAAAGGAGGTTAGGTTCTGTATAGGATCTTATATTGGGAAAGTTTTCCCAGAAATGTACTCTGAACCTGCGTTAAGCTCACATTTTAAAGAAACTCGCACATGATCTCATAAATGGTTCGGTACTGCCGGTTTGCTGTACACCACTCCTCTACCCTGCTCAGATGGAATCTTGCATAGCCCACAGAACGTTCCCTTTTCAGGGTCTTAAAGGTATTCAGCAGCAGTTCTCCATACCCGGAATCGTGCAGATAGTTTGGGTTTTCCAGCCTATAGTGGACAATATCGCACATATCTCGTTCTAGATCCACCGCTAAATTCCTTGCCTTATCCAAGGCACAGAGCGCCTCCTCCCGTTTGCCCAGCATCTCGCAGCAAATTGCCAGCTTGTGCAGCTGCAGGGCAGTTGGTTCCTGAATCGAAGCAAAATGGGCATATCCAGACTCATATTCCCCACATTCTATCTGGGTAGACGCAATATTGTAGTCAATTGTCTCCAGCATTTCCATATCCCCCAAGATCCGGGCCAGCCGTTTCGCGATCTGGCTGTGCTGGAGCATATCAGGGACATTTCGCAAATCGGAGTAGCAGTTGGCCATATAGGCCTGACAGCACATCATGATCCGGGCATAGCCATTCTGGCTGGCCATGTCATAGGCTCTTTGCAGCAATTCCAGCGCCAGGGTATAATTTCCCTGGGTATAAGCCTTTGCGCCCGCGCATTGAACCGTCAGCGCGCAGGGATTGCACTGCATCGCCCGTTCCGGCTGGTCCTCCAGAAGATACAGCAGCGACTTTTGCCGATCATCCAGCAGTGGGCGAAGAGGCTGCGGGATCAGTCCGGTATCCATACAGCAGTATGCACGCAGGATCAGATAATCCAGGTAATTGGAATCCAGGGCAGCGGATTCCTGCCGTAGCAGACCTTCCTCCTTGTACCGTTCCAGCTCATTGACATCATCGGAAAAGACCACATCATAAAGCATCTCACACAGTTGCTCCCCTTCCTTGCGTGGGGTCGACTGCCAAGCGACATCCATTTTCTCAAACAGGTCCCGCAGAAGAGATTCATTGGACTGAGCTTTTCCCTGTTCGATCTTGGAAAGGTAAGAGACTGTACAGATTCCCTGGCACAGGGTCTCCTGGCTCCAGTTTTTCTCCAGCCGGACCATACGCAGCAACGCTCCGGCAAATGCTGCTGAATTCATATCACTCACATCCTTACGGTAAAGATATACTATAGATCCAAACGGTCCGTCAAGTCATTTTTCGATAATTTCTTCTTTTCCCCCGGAAATACTTCTTTACATTTGATCCGGAAATCGGTAGAATATATATGTTAAATCATCACAGGTATCTGACAGGAGGATCCTCATGAGTGTAAAGAGAATTGGCGTTCTTACCAGCGGCGGCGACGCACCCGGCATGAATCCCTGCGTCCGCGCCGTTGTCCGTACTGCGATCTACCATGGTGTGGAGTGCTATGGTATTCGCCGGGGCTGGAACGGCCTGATCACCGGCGACGTGATCAAGCTGGATGAAAGAAGCGTTGCACATACCATCAACCGGGGCGGTACCATCCTTTATACCGCCAGAAGCAAGGAGTTTATGACAGAGGAAGGCCAACGCAAAGCTGTCTCCACCTGTAAATTCCTTGGTCTGGACAGCATCATCGCCATTGGCGGTGACGGCACCTTCCGGGGTGCCCGAGCCCTGAGCAAGTATGGCATCAATGTTATCGGCATCCCCGGCACTATCGATAATGATATCAGCTGCACCAATTACTGCATCGGTTTCGACACTGCCGCCAACACCGCTATCGAATGTATCGATAAGCTGCGTGACACTATGCAGTCCCATGAGCGCTGCTCCGTGGTGGAGGTCATGGGCCGGAACGCAGGTTTTCTGGCAATGTACGTAGGCCTGGCCTGCGGTGCTACCGCTGTCCTCGTTCCCGAAAAGCCCATCGATTTTGACCGCGACGTGATTGAAAAGATCCGTCAGGCTCGTTTTAACGGTTTTACCCACTACATGATCGTTGTTGCCGAGGGCGCCGGTTCTGCTGCCGATATCGCCAAGCAGATCAAGGAAGCTATTGACCTGGATCCCCGGGTCACCGTTCTGGGCCATATCCAGCGCGGCGGTGTTCCCACGGGCCGTGACCGTGTCAACGCCACAAAGATGGGCTATCTGGCTGTGGAGCTGTTGTTGGCCGGAAAAACAAACCGCATCGTCTGTACCCATGAGGGCGGCTTCACCGACGTGGATATTGACGAAGGCCTGGTTATGCACAAGGGCATCCAGCAGATGGAAGTAGACGTCCTGGCTGCTATGACCGGTACCTGATCCTCCCATAATTTTCAGCCGTGCTGCACCACAAGGCAGCACGGCTGTTTTTTATCTGATTTCCAGGTGAAGCAGCGAACCAAGTCCATTCAACAGCTCCAAAAAATCCTTCAGTGTCCACTGATCCAAGTTTTTGTATTCAGGTGTGATCACCTCAGAGTCCTTGACAATGGCTGCTTCGCAGAAAATATCCGCTTTTGCACCCTGGTCATTCTCTTCAGAAAGCGCATTCAGAAGCTGCGTAAGATCCTCTGTGGCCACATAGATCCCAGTTTCCGTCTCTTTGAGCATCAGCTCTATGGCATCTTCCTGCCCATCCAGAAACAGCTTCATAAAGCCTTCTGTTGGATCCCAATGATAGGAGATAGCGTGTTCTTCCGCGCCTGTCTGAATACTCCAGGATTGCAGATACCACTTTTCGACCCACTGGGTCTGCACCGTAATGACCGTCTTTTCCTGCACACCGTTCTCAAACCACAAGATCTGCAAAGAAAGAGGGCAAACTGTCGGATCTGTTCCCAGCTCCAGTGAGATCATCAAACGATCATCGCCTGCAGCCGCGTTAATATCTGCCCTGATCAGTGTCTTCTCCCACAGCCAAAAGGAAACAGATACCGAAGCATCCTCTCTTTCCCTGTTACCCCAGGCTTGTCCCAAAAGCCCTGCTACAGCCTCTCCGCCGGCGCTGTAGGTCAGCTTGCGGCATTGATACACATTCCCCTGTATCAATAGTTCTTCTTGTTCCGCTTTGCAGGGCAGCGCCAGGATTCCCAGCATGGCCTTTTTCATATCCTCCTGAGACACTTCCGGAAGTTGAGGAAACACATAATCAAACTGCATCGCCCTCTGCACATTAGAAACAGAAGTCTCCCATCCCCGTATCGTTCCCTCCGGGATCAGAAAGGAAAGCAACGGAATGCTTCGGATATCCGTGCCAAAGGTATCGTAGGTAATACCGTAACAGTTTCCCTCAAGAAACGCGTCTGAGGCCACCGACATAAAATTCCGATCCAGGTATACCAAAAGAGGGATCTGGGTATTTGCAGCCTTCACCGTTCCAACTGCCATGATCTGGTTCGCAGACAGGTCTGTGGAAACTGTCATATCAAAAGATGTTTCACCAAGAATATCATAGGTGGTATCCAGTTTGACATCCGCGGTATATTTGCCTTTCGGTTCTGCTGCGCCCAGCAGAATCCAAATCGGGTCCTCCCGAAACCGGTTTTCCAGAGCCTCCACCGCATGGATAAGAGCAGTATTCAGTACCGCCTTGGGAGCCACATAAAGCACTACCGTATCCCAGAATGTAACGGTTATAATGGTCAAAAAAACAATGACCGCACTGACCGGGATCAGCAACCAACTTCGATTCTTACCCAAGCATACCACGCCCTTTCCTATTTATCCTACCGTAGATCCATGAAGGAATTATGAACAAAAAGGTCTGCCGTTACACTTCTTCGGCAGACCTTTTATGCTTTGGGATGGCATTTTTCATATACGGATCTTAGCTTTTGGTTGATCATATGCGTATACAGCTGCGTAGAGGAAATATCACTGTGGCCCATCAGCTCCTGGAGGGAACCGATATCCGCACCGTTTTCCAGAAGATGCACCGCAAAGCTGTGGCGCAGTGTATGGGGCGTGATCTCCTTCTCGATACCTGCTTTTGCCTGGTAATATTTCAGGATCTTCCAGAAGCCCTGGCGGCTCATGCGGCCGCCGCTGATATTGACAAACAAAGCTTTCTCTCCGGGCTCAGCCACCATGATCATACGGACATCCCGCAAATACACGGTAAGTGCCCGCAGCGCGGCAGGATACAGGGGGATCGCACGGGATTTTTTCGCACTGCTGCACTTGATGATCCCGAGATCCAGATTTACATCATCCACATCCAGGTCGATCAGCTCCGTAACACGAATGCCGGTAGCATACATGACCTCCAGCATCGCCTTGTCCCGGTATCCTTTGGCATCCACACAGGCAGGCTGCGACAGCAGCAGTTCCACTTCCTTGCCTGACAGGATCTGAGGAAGCTTCTTCTCTCCCCGCTCCACATGGATATCCGCAGATACAGGAGATCGTTCCAGGAAACCTGCAGACACAAGATAGGCATAGAAATTCTTAAGGCTTGCCAGCGTTCTGGAAGCAGTGGAACCGGATTTTCCCTGGGCCAGAAGGTCACTGAGATAATCACTGATATTCACTTGTGCAGCACCCAGAACATCCATATTCTCGCTCCGCTGCAGCCATTCAGCAAACTGCCGAATGTCCCGCATATAAGAGGAAACGGTGTTGGCGGATGCCTGTTTTACCTTTGACAGGTAATTCTCATAGGCATGAATCAAGTCCAGCATGGATCAGTGTACCCGGTTACCCTTTCAGAAAATGTATCAAACCCGCTAAAAGTGGGGTGATCAAACAAAAATCAATGCTTCCAATGAGAAAAATCAGCGAGGCAAACACAAATGTCTCACCAAAAAGAGGCTTACGCCCGGATGACAGAATGCGAAGCCAGTACAGATATAACACCGGCATTCCCATAATATCACTGAACATTGAAAGCCACCGGACAAGCCATCCGGCGGAGCCAAAAGCTTCAGAAATGCCTAGCGAAATTACGCAGAACAGAAAGGCCTTCCCAAAACAAATGAAGAATATCAGCCTTGGCTCAGAAATAAAAACCGCAAATGCGGATAAAAGAAAAGGTAAGGCAGTTACACTAAGCAGGTCAACGATCGACACAGCTCCATGAGGAACACTGCGCATCAAGGAAGAAATACTATATCCTGACAAAATACAGAAAACAGCCCCGCAAAACAGACCCAGAAGATAACATAACGCAAGAAATACGGTGCTTCCCTTGCGCCAAAAACCGAAACCATCACGAAGAAAAATCCGTGCCATGAAACAAAAGCCCTCCTGAACAGTTATACGATAACAAGATTTGTAACGTATCCTTGGAGTTGTACATGTTACAGGCACAGTGATACCCTGTCTGTTAAGATACACATACTATACTCCAAAATTTACAAAATTTCAAGCTTTTTTAGCGGAAACACTGTTTTTTGTAGATTATGCCGATATTTATGTTAACATTTTTATGTTAACCTTCGATATTTACTGTTGAATAATCTTTATCATTTTCGACTATTTTTCAATATCTTGGGTTTTACATTACTCGTTTGCACTAAATATTGTTTTTGCAATTTTTCCTTCACACAAGCTCGGCAAGGTAAATTTTATTTACCTTGCCTTAGAATTTGTACAACTTAACGATTGGGCAGTCTCACTTTCCTGGGTCTCCCCGCACTCCCCTTTCCGAATCCCGTCAACACAGCAAGACCGCTTCCGCACAGGATCAAAAGAGCAGTGACCCCCACCGCACTGTATTGTCCACCGAAAAACAGCGCTGTAATGGCCAGCAGCATACCAAAATATACGGCTCCGGACAGCATGCAGACCATTAACCTCTGACGCCTGATCTTTGCCCAGGATACTATTGCGCCAAGAAACGAAGCCAGAATCAGAAACACCATAACACCATAGCCAATCGCCTGTTCCGGGACTTTTTCAGCAGACACCAGCCAAGCTAACATCGCCGCACCCATTGTCGTCACAGCCATGCTGCAAATAGCTCCGTACGCCAAGCCCCCAGGCACGGACAGCGTTCTGCCCGTAGGTTTTTGTTTTATAACCATTCCCGCTCTCCCCTTTCGCTGCAGTTTATTCCCAGCAAAAGCAAAAAAGAACCGAGACAGGCGGTTAAACCTGTCCCGGTCCGGACATTGGGATCATACTTCAATATCTACATTGACAGGGGCCTTCCGCTGCTCTCTGCGCTGCTCCTGAGCCTCTGTAACAGTACGGAACTTCATGCGGGTATCCTTCACCTCATTCAGAGCCTGGGCAATGGTCTCTTCCGTGCGGCGCAAAGCCTCATCCATGTATTCATTGCCAGCCTTGCGGAGCTGATCGATCCGCTCCTGAGTCTGGCCCACCAGCTCCTCGCTGCGGCGCTTCGCTTCCTGATAGATTGCTTCCTCAGTCACCATCTGCTTCGCCTGCTCCTGGGCCTGGCGCAGAATAGTCTCTGCTTCCCGGCGGGCCTGGCTGATCAGCTCATTGCGGGACTCCACAATGGTGCGAGACTGCTTCAGTTCACCGGGCAGCTGAGCAATGATCTCATCCAGCATATCCAGCACCCGGTCACGCTCCACGATGCACTTGTCCGCTGCCAGAGGCATGGAACGGGCATCCTGGATCAGGTCATACAGTGCACCAATGATATCTTCAATATTACGGTCGTTCATGTTATTTTTCCCCCTGTTTCCCTATTTTTTTCTGAAAGTCCGGAATAATCCCCTCCGGTAAAAAGTCAGAAAGATCCACGCCGTAGCTTCCCAATTCTTTGACCATGCTGGAACTCAGATACATATACTGGCTCTCGGCGGTCAAAAACATAGTATCCAGCTCAGGGTTGATTTTTTTATTGATAAGCGCCATCTGAAACTCATTTTCAAAGTCAGAGCCTGCCCGCAAACCCTTCACAATGACACAGCTTCCCCTGCGGCGTGCGTAGTCTGCCAGCAGTTCGCTGGAGCTGTCTACCTCCACGTTGGGCAAATCCCCGGTAATCCGGCGGATCAGATCCACACGTTCTTCCAGAGTAAACATAGGATTCTTACCCGCATTGACCATCACACAGACGATGAGCTTATCAAAGATATTGGAGGCACGCTGAATAATATTCAGGTGACCAATGGTGACCGGGTCAAAACTGCCCGGATAAATCGCAATCTTCATAACTTTATCCAAAGAACTCACAGTTTTCTGTAAACCGCGAGCAGTGTGTTTCCGTACTTGTAGTCCCGCGAGCGTTCAAAGCCTTCAAATTCCCAAGGAAGCTCCTTACCCAGCGGGCGTTCTGCAATTATTATACCACCGGATCGTAAAATGTCAATTTCCGTTATTTGTTTTAGTGCATTTTCCAGAAAAACTTCCGCATAGGGCGGATCCAGAAAAATAATATCGAACTGCTCTCTGGTACGCTTCAGATAGTCCAGATAATCACTTCGGACCACTTTTCCTTCCTGCTCAAACTTTGTACGCTTCAGATTTTCCCGGATCAGCTTGCAGGCAGCTTCACCTGCGTCCACAAACACCGCGCTTTTAGCACCTCGGCTCAGGGCCTCTATCCCCAGCTGTCCCGTACCACCAAACAGATCCAACACACGGGCACCAGGGATCTCAAAATGAATAATGCTGAACAGGGCTTCTTTGACCCGGTCAGTTGTAGGACGGGTCAGCATCCCATCTGGGGTCTTCAATTGCACACCCCGGGCTTTTCCTGTTATGACACGCATAGACTTCTCCTATTCTTCCCCATTTACATGGAAATGATGATATACTGCCGCTGCCGCGTCTTTGGGAAGCAGCCGCTCCAATTCCGGCAACGTAGCCTGTCCGATGGCGGTCAGGGATTTGAACTGCCGCAAAAGCATCTGCTTACGTTTTGGGCCGATTCCCGGAATATTGTCCAATTCCGAATACCGCAGCCGTTTGCTACGAAGCTGCCGGTGATAGGTAATCGCAAACCGGTGGGTCTCCTCCTGAATATTTCCAATCAACGCGAAGATCGCCTGATTGTTATCGATCCGGATTTCCCTGCCGTCAGGGGTCACCAGTGCCCTTGTACGGTGCCTGTCGTCTTTCACCATGCCGAACACCGGGAACTGCATTCCAAGCTCCTCCAGCGCCGCCACAGCCACTTTGGCGTGGTTCACACCACCGTCGATCAGCAGCAGATCCGGTGCTTCATCAAATCCCTTGTCCCCTGCTTCGAAGTGGACAAACCGGCGCTTCACCACCTGATGCATAGAAGCATAATCATCCTGATTGTTCAGGCCTTCCAGCTTAAACCGCTTATATTCGCTTTTATGTGGTTTCCCTTCCCGGAACACGACCATACTGGCCACGATGTCTGTACCGGAGATATTGGAAATATCAAAGGACTCGATCCTCCTGGGCGGCTCCAGCGACAGCATTTTTCCCAGCAGAGTCAGCGTCGCGCTGACCCGTTCTTCCTTTCCTGTAGCCCGCTCCGCCTCTTCAAGGGCATTCTTATTGGCAAGCTCCACAAGGCGTACGTTATCGCCCCGCTGTGGGATCCTAAGCTTTGACTTTCTGCCGAACTGCTGCTCCATCAACTGTGAGAAAAGCTCGCTGTCATCCAGTTCAAAGGGAAGAAGCACAATTTTGGGAGCAAGTCCCCGGCTGAGATAAAACTGCTTCAGCAGGCTGGATACCGCTTCTTTTTTGTCATCGGGCCTAGGAAGCACCTCATACTCCTTATCCAGCAGATTTCCTCCGCTGAAATGCAGCACCGCAAAGCAAGCCTTTGCTTCTGTTTCCCCATAGCCCACTACATCCGTATCAGCCAATGTCCCAGCGGTGACAAGCTGCTTTTGACCCAGAGCCTCTACAGCGGTGAGTCTGTCCCGCAGGCTTGCCGCAAGCTCAAATTCCAATTTCTCCGCAGCTTCCAGCATTTGCTCTCTGATCTGCTCCGCCACGGACTTAAAATTTCCCAGCAGCAGTTGCCGGGCCTGTTCCATAGTCTTCCGGTATTCTGTACAGCTTTTGTTTCCTGGCACCAACCTGCGCACTGGTTCATGTGGTAATTCAAGCATGGGCGGTCCTTGCCGATATCCCGAGGAAACTGCTTATTGCAGCCCGGGAGCTTTAATGTCAAGCGAATGGCCTCCATAACATCATGGGTGACACTGCGGCTGCCGTAAGGACCATAGTACCCTGCCCCATCGTCGGTAATTTTGCTGACCAGGGTTATCCTGGGATAAATATCCTTCATATTCAGCCGCAGGTAGGGATACCCTTTGTCATCTTTCAGCAAAATATTGTATTTCGGCATATACCGCTTGATCAGGGAGCATTCCAGCACCAGGGCCTCAAACTCCGATGCCGCCACAATCACATCAAAGTGGTGAATCTTACTGACCATGATACGGGTCTTAGGTGTATGGGATGCGGTATCCTGGAAATACTGACTGACCCGATTCTTCAGTTTTTTTGCCTTACCCACATAAATAACCTTATCCGTTTTATCCCGCATGATATAAACGCCGGGAGCGTAAGGCAGAGTCAGCGCTTTTTCTTTCAGTTCCTCAAAGGTCATAGTATCCCCCAAAAAGAATCGCCTCAATGCATATTTCGGCATTGAGGCGGTCAAATTTCAAAAAATCAATAAACGTCCCGCTGGAGCAGGGTGTCCAGTGCGTTCACAGCAGCCTCAGCATCAGGGCCAGCGGCGATCAGGGTAACCTTAGAACCGGTAACGATCCCCAGAGACATGATACCCAACAGGCTCTTGGCATTCATCTTGCGGTTTGCAGACTCCAGCCAAATGCTGCTCTCAAACTCGTTAGCCTTCTGCACAAAATATGTAGCCTGTTTGTTGTGCAGGCCAGATTCGCAACGCACTACAACTTCTTTATTGAACATATCATTACACTCCTTATTCATCGTATCTTTACCGATACAATGGGTCTGCGTATATCATAGCAGTTTTACCGAAAAAGTCAACCAATTTTCAGACTATTTTCACAAGGAGCAAGTAATCTTTTGTCGGATAATTGTAGAAAACGTTTTTATTTCCTCTTTATGGGAAAAATTACGCAAATTCCGCAATGGTAACGCCGTCTTCGCCCTCGCCATACTGGCCCAAACGGAATTTCTTGACGAATTTGTTCTTCTTCAGGGATTGCTGTACGGCTGCACGAAGGATTCCGGTTCCCTTGCCGTGGATGATGCGGACCGATGCCAGATTGCTCCGCATGGCTTCATCCAGATAGCGTTCCAGCACACAAACGGCTTCCACAGCGTCCATTCCCCGCAGATCCACTTCCGTGGGCATAGCAGTCATCTTCATCTCCCGACCGGAATGGGCAGGACGTCCTCCCTTTGCCTTGTAGGGGTTCTCGTTTTCCAGAAGATAGATCTCGTCAGCCTTGGCGCTCATCTTCAGAATACCCGCCTGAAGCTGGTAGGTGCCATCCTTGTTGATGGCAATGACGCTGGCTTTGGTTCCCAGCTTCAACAGTTCCACCGTATCCCCCACCAGGATGCCCCGAGTGGGCTGAGGGCGACTCTTCTCCGGCTGCTTTGCCCGGATCTTGTCCTCCACTTCATTCAGATTCCGACGCAGCTCTGCCTGCCGCTGGTTGATTCCGCTGGCATCGGCACTGTCCTGAAGCTGCTTGCGCAGAGCTTTCAGTTCTTCGGATGCAATATTAGCTGCGGCACGTGCCTCTTCGATAATGCCCTGAGCCTCCCTGCGGGCGGCTTCCATGGCCTTTTCCTTTTCCTTGCGGAGCTGCTGGTGGTATTCTTCGCTTTGCTGCTTGATTCTGGCGGTTTCCTGCTTCAAGCGCTCTGCTTCCATCCGGGCAGCTTCCATCTGCTGGCGCTGCTGCTCCAGCTGGGAAAGCACATCCTCAAAGTCCTTGTCACTTTTCCCAACCAAATCATCCGCTTCCTTTAGGATGTCCTCAGAAAGGCCCAGCTTCCGTGAAATAGCAAAGGCGTTGGACTTACCGGGAATACCGATCAGCAGACGATATGTGGGCTGCAAGGTCTCTACGTCAAACTCACAGGAGGCGTTGATAACCCCCTTGGTCCGCATGGCATAGAGCTTCAGCTCTGCATAGTGGGTGGTGGCCACCACACGGCTGCCCATTTTTCGGCAGAATTCGATGATGGCCATAGCAAGCGCCGCACCCTCAGCCGGGTCTGTGCCTGCGCCCAGCTCGTCAAACAGCACCAGGGTGCGGTCATCGCATTGAGCTACCACATCCACAATGGTGCGCATATGACTGGAGAAGGTGGACAAGCTCTGAGCAATGGACTGCTCGTCACCAATGTCCGCCAAAATGGCATCAAAGGTAGACAGGACACTGCCATCTCCCGCAGGAACGTGCAGACCACATTCCGCCATCAGCGTCAGCAGACCCACCGTTTTCAGCGTAACGGTTTTACCGCCGGTATTGGGGCCGGTGATGATCATGGTATCGAAATCGCTGCCAAGGCGCACAGAGATCGGCACGACCTTCTTCGGATCGATCAAAGGATGCCGGGCATTGCGCAACTCTACCTTGCCCTGATCATTCATAATAGGTGCCCAGGCCCGCATTTGATAGGCAAGCTTTGCCTTGGCAAAAATTACGTCCAGCTGAACCAGCATGGTGTAATCCAGATTAATATCCTCGCCATGGGCGGCGGCCTCACTGGACAGCTCCGCCAGGATACGCTCGATTTCCTTTTTCTCCTTCAATTCCAGTTCCCGCAGAGCGTTATTGGCGTTGACAGCGGACATGGGTTCCACAAAGTAAGTGGAGCCGGTAGCGGACACGTCATGGACAAGACCGGGAACATCATTTTTGCACTCACTCTTCACCGGAACCACATAGCGGCCCTGACGAATGGTGATGATAGGCTCCCGCAGGAATTTGGAATAGGCAGGAGAGGAAATAACCTTCTGGAGGCTGTCCCGAATCTTCCCCGCCTGGATGCGCATATGCCGGCGGATATCCGCCAGAGCGGGAGACGCGTTATCCGCGATTTCCTCCTCGGAAAGGATCGCGCCAAAGATCTTGTCCTCCAGATACTTATTGGGGGTCAGGGCCTTGAACATTACGTCCAGAACAGTTTCCTTTTCGTCCTCGGCCACATAGCTCTTGATGTTCCGGGCGCAGCGCAGAACGCCTGCAATCCGCAGCAGCTCTACAGGCTGCAGACTGCCGCCACGATCTACCCGTTCCAAAGAAGCGGACACATCCGTTACGTCGCCGAAAACCGGATTGCCCTTCCGGGTGCACAGGTCAGAAGCCGCAGTGGTCTGCTGCAGCATCCGCTCCACATCCTCCAGGTCAGAGGTAGGCCGGACACGCAGGCACGCCTCCTTACCACCTGCACTGCCCGCACATTGGGCCAGCAGCTGAAGCACCTGATCCAGTTCCAGCTTTAACAGAGATTTTTCGTATAATTCAGACATGGTTTTCTCCTAGTCGTTTTTTAAACCAAAATGTTTCTCAATTTGTTTTCTTGCATCCTCAATTGTGCTTTCATCTGTACGCACATATGTAAAGAACCCGCTTTCCGCAAATTCCCGATAGTGCTCCGGGCTGTTTATCTTTTCCAGGCACTTACGGTAATTTGCCATGGCTGCATCCGGGTCTGGGGCCTCCAGGATTTTCTGATAGAGAAACTGTTTCTCCGCATCGGGACGGTCAAAGAACCGGTCCACGGACATCCATTGGGGACTCAGCATGATTGCTACGTGGTGATAATCCGCAATTTCTTTGAGGATATTCAACGGAATATTGGTATCCACAAATATCTTTTTATTCTTTTCCGACAACTGCAGCAGCAATGCGATTTCCAGATCCGCAGCTTCCCGGGAGACACCTGTGATCCAGGCATCATATTCCTCAGGAGATCTGCTGATAAACTCCTGCCAACCAGACATGGTCTGGAAGTAACAAAGATTCGGCTGATGGAAAGGATCAACCACATCCATAAGTACGTCATGGTAATTCTCACTGCAGCAGATACCATCATACTTCTCTGCCAGCAGCTTCACCATGGTGGACTTCCCGGCATACGCCGTTCCGTTAATAAAGTAAACATCCTTCAAAAGGTGTCTAATGATGTTGTTCTCAAGTTTCATATATTCAGATCAAAATTGATTTGTAAAAATCCAGTGTAGAGAATCCCCTCTCCAACTGGGTGGTTAAGTAAGCTTCCGCCAGATCCGCCAGTTTCTCCAGGGCACCCTCCCCGATCCGGAAGGAAAACAGCTTTTTCGGATCGCACAGGCATATGTAGCGCATGGCCTCCAAGATGCTCCCATTCACAGGCATTCGGATGCCATTAGAGTCTCCGCTGCGGCAGCTATGACATTCCAAATGCCCCTCAGACAAGTCGAACCGGTCCGGAGTCTGGCTGCCACAGACATGACAGCCAAATAGATCCGGAGTATAGCCTGCAAGACACGCCCCCCGCAGTTCAAATACCGTTTTCACCATCATTTCCGGAAGATCAAGCTTCGACAGGGCAAACAGACAATTCAAGAGCAGCGACTGAAGCTCCGGGTTTGGCAGATCTTCCTGGGAGAGCACCTCCGCCACCTGGGCAAAATAGGTGCCCAGAGACAGCTTGGTCAGATCCCGTCGAAGACTTTGAAACAATTCAAGGGAGTGGGCTTCATTGATGGTGTACTGACCCCGATATTCAAATAACGTAAATTCTCCGTAGGCCAGCAGTTGGCAGGGAGCAATCAGGGGACTGTTTTTTCTCCGCAGGCCACGAGCTTTGATTGTCAGCTTGCCGTGGTTGCGGCTGAGGACCGTCAGCAGGGCATCCCGGTCATTGTAGTCCGTTACCCTGAGGACGATGCCCTGGATCGTTAAATACATGGCTTCCCTCCGATTTCAGCGCCTTGCTGTACATGAGATAGGCTTCCGGCGCACCGGTCTCCATAAAAAGCGTCCAATAGTCCTGTGCATTCATCCAAATCCCTCCTGATGATAGGATTTGCAGAATGCCTCCGGCTTACCACTGGAAAATTATTCGGTGTAGCCGAAGTTACGCACCAGGAAGTCAGAATCCCGCCAGTTCTCCTTGACCTTGACCCAGGTGGTAAGATACACCTTGGTACCCATAAAACGCTCACAGTCGGCTCTGGCCATGGTGGAAATCTTCTTCAGCATAGCGCCCTGCTTGCCGATGATAATGCCCTTGTGGCTTGCCTTTTCGCAGTAAATGGTGGCATCGATGTCAATAATGCCGTTGTCCCGCTCAGAGAAGGTGGTGATCTCCACGGCGGTGCCATGGGGAACTTCCCGCTCCAGGCACCACAGCAGCTTCTCCCGGATGATCTCCGCCATAACCTGCCGCTCGGGCTGATCAGTGGTCACATCGTCCGGGAACAGGAAGGGGCTTTCCACGGCATAGGAATCGCATACCTCCATCAACTGCTCCACGCCGTCGCCGGTCTTGGCGGAGATAGGGATGATGGCGTCAAACGCTCCGGTTTCCGCGTAGGCGGCAATGACCTCCAGCAGCTTGTCCTTTTCCACGGTATCGATCTTGTTGATAGCCAGAATAGCAGGACAGTGCTTGGCCTGAAGACTCTCGATCAGTGCCGCCTCCTGGGTACCCACAGAGGGAATAGGCTCCACTACCAGAATGGTAGCGTCCACATCGGAAATGGAGTCCCGGACAGCGTTGACCATATAGTCACCCAGCTTGGTTCTGGCCTTGTGGAAACCAGGGGTATCCACAAAAACATACTGGCTGTTGCCCCGGGTGACAATGCCGCAGATTCGGTTTCGGGTGGTCTGGGGCTTATTGGATACGATAGCGATCTTCTCGCCGACCAGGTAATTGGTCAGAGTAGACTTGCCCACGTTAGGGCGTCCGGCAATGGTAATGATAGCAGTCTTTGTATTCATGATCTATTCTCCTGTTTCTCTTTGTTAGTCCCGGCTCATGTTGGGGATGGAAGCAGCGATGGTTTCCTCTCTTCCACGCATCTGTGCTTTCTGAGGGCCTTCGTCCAGATGGTCATAGCCCAGCAGATGCAGCATGGAATGGATGGTTAAGTACCCCACCTCCCGGCGGGTGGAATGGCCAAATTCCTGTGCCTGAGCAATCGCCCGTTCCAGGCTGATGCACATATCTCCCAGTGGTACAAGACCCGTGGCGGCATCCTGATAGTCTGCCCAGTCCGCAGGAGGGTTGCCCGCTTCCAGCTGGAACATAGGAAAGCTCAGAACGTCCGTAGGCTTATCCAGGTCCCGGCTCTCCCGGTTTACGATCTGGATCCCCGCATCATCGGTAA
>JAXJVC010000025.1:0-4019 GCA_036308745.1 Oscillospiraceae bacterium
CATGGAAAGAGCTGCCATGGTGGTCAGGCGGGTCTTGTCCAGGGTGTGGACCAGGTCGTTCAGGATCTTATGGTTTTCCAGCAGATCGGGATCCTCAGCACCCTTCATGGTGATCTCGTTGCTCAGGCCCCAAACCACGATGGAGGGGTGATTATAGTTCTGGTGGATCAGTTCCTTCATCTGGGAGATGGTATTCTCACGGCCGTCGGGCATATGCTGAGAGATGTAGGGAATCTCTGCCCAGATGATCATGCCCCGCTCGTCGCAGAGGTCATAGAAATACTGGTCATGCTGATAGTGAGCCAGACGGATGGTGTTTGCACCCAGCTCCTTGATCAGAGCGCAGTCCTCTTCGTGGTCAGCCTTGGAGATCGCCCAGCCCTTGTCCAGACGGTCCTGGTGACGGGAAACACCGTGCAGAGGAACGCTCTTGCCGTTCAGGTAGAAGCCGGTGTTGGAATCCACGTGGAAGGAACGGTAACCGTAGGTCACGGTGACTGCATCCACAGTCTCCTCGCCCTTGACGATGGAAGCGGTAGCGGTGTAGCAGTAGGGATCTTCCATACCGTTCCACTTGTGAGGATCCTTCACGTCGATGATGACATGAGCATGCTCGGAAGCAGCGGTGGTGGCAGTACCCACCACATTGCCCTCAGCGTCCATCAGGTCCACCTTCAGGGTGCAACCGCAGGCGTTCACAGGGAACAGGTCCACGCGGGTCTTACCGGAGCAGTGAGGGGTAACGAATACAGCATGGGTGCCGTCCTTCAGCAGGTCATAGTGAGCTTCGTTGACCTCGATGAAGTTCACATCGCGGTACAAGCCGCCGTAGAAAGTAAAGTCTGCATTCTGGGGATAAATGTCGGAAACACCGTTGGTGACCACTACGGTCAGCACGTTGCCTTCGGCCTTCATAGCAGGGGTCAGGTCAAAACGGAAGGTGGAGAAACCGCCCTTATGGGTGCCCAGTTCCCGGCCGTTACAGTAAACAGTAGCCACATGATTGGCGCCCCGGATCTCGATATACTGCTTCATTCCCTTGGTGGGGTTGGGCAGATCAATCTCGTAGGTGCCGATGCCGCGCCAATAGTCGGCGCCGCCATCCTGGCCGTCCAGAGCATTCCAGGTGTGGGGCAGAGCCACAACCGCCATAGCCTCGCCCTGCTTGGCGAAGCGTGCCTGGGTCATAAGTTTCACATTACGCATGCAAAATTCTCCTTTCAAAAGAGCAACAAGTCGTCAATATCGCCTAAAATAAATATTATCACATATGATTTCATTGGTCAAGATGCCGCAATATTTCTTGTGAAATATGCTGTATTTATAGAAAAAATGTTGCGCAAAAGAACGAAAGGGACTTTCCATCACGGATGGAATATGATATAATCCTTTCATAAATTCTTTTCCGGGTGGTATTGCTATGTATTACATCTTCGCGGTCCTTCTGGGCTATCTGCTGGGCTGCTCCCATATGGCCTTCTATATCAGCAAGCTGAAAAAGCTGGACATCCGCAACGCAGGCAGCGGTAATTTGGGTGCTTCCAATGCCACGGTGCTGTTCGGCTGGGGCAGCGGTGTTCTGGTGGGCCTCCACGATATCGGCAAAGCCTTCCTTGCGGTGGTGCTGGCCAAATGGTTCTTCCCGGATGCTCCCTATGCAGGGGCCGCTGCAGGAATCGCCGCTGTTTTGGGCCACATCTTCCCCTTCTACCTGAACTTCAAGGGCGGCAAGGGTCTGGCCTCCTATTTTGGCATGGCCCTTGCGCTGAGCTGGAAACTGGCCCTGCTTTTGGGTGTTGTCATCGTACTTGCCACCCTGATCACGGACTTCATCTCTGTGGGCGCCCTGAGTACCATCGTAGCCGCTCCGGTCTATATGGGCATCACCACCCATGACCTGGTGCTGGTAACCATTTTGTGCGTGGGCACCGCAGTTATGTTCTGCAAGCACTGGGAAAACATCCTGCGCATTGCCAGGAAAGAAGAAATCGGTCTGCGCAGCACCATCCGGGGCGAAAACCGGGTAAAACAATAACGAACATAGAACCTCCCAGGAATATCCCCGGGAGGTTCCAAACTGTCAAAAAGTGCATTTACTTTGCGAAATTATTGTATCGCAGCGCAGCCGCAAGTCCTCCCCTTTGGGGAGGGTGCCCCCACAGGGGGCGTGAGAGGTGCCGTACAATGTTTCGTTTTTCCTTTGCCTTGTGGCGAAAACGTACTCCGGTAACACCTCTTCCGTCACGGCTGCGCTGTGTCACCTTCCCCAAAGGGGATGGCTTTCTTTCGTCCGTAAACAACAATTTATTGTTTTATCGACATACTGGAACCTCCCGGGGATCACTCCGGGAGGTTCTTGCATAGAATATTATCTTTCCATAACAAACCGCCACAGCCGATCCTGGTCCTCCCGGCTGGCATAGCCGATGCCCACCCGCTTGTCCGTTTTGATGCCGCAGCGAAAGCCATCGTCTTCGATCCAAATTTCCTCCGACGTGACGGCATTGTCCCGGTTCTGCGCCCCGGTGATCCCCAGCTTTTTGGTCAGCTTTCCCGGTCCCTCCGCATCCACACAAGCCCGGATCAGCACCCCCTGAGGGTCCTCTCTATCTCCTGTGATAATATTCATCAGCCAGTGGATCCCGTAACACAAATACACATAAATGGTGCCTGCATCGGCATACAGTACCTCCGTCCGGTTGGTACGTCCCTTGCTGGCATGGCAGGCCGTATCCGATACGCCGCAGTAGGCCTCCGTTTCAGAGATTCGAAGCCGCTGTCCCTGATACACCAGTACCTTACCCACCAAATCGGGGGCCACCTCCAGAGCATGGCGGTGGTAAAAATCATAACCCAAGCGTTCCATATACGCCCTCCTCCGTTTTTCACAGTATACCACATTTTACGATTTCTGCCAAGAATATCGCGGTTCTTTGGCGTATTCCTTCTATACCCCGTAAAGCCCATGGGCATTTTCTGCAAAATGCCTACGATTTCTGGAAAAAGGCACACATTTTCAGGCACTATTTCATATTGTATTTTAACAAATAAAGTGGTAGTATATTGGATATCATGCACAATTGTCCATTTTCCGTGGACATTCGTGCTTTTCGCAGGAAAAGGAGCGAAGCTATGAAGTATATCGTTGTTCTGGGTGACGGAATGTCCGACGAGCCCATCGAGGCGCTGGGCGGCAAAACCCCTCTGGAATATGCCAGCACCCCTGTTATGGATGAACTTGCCGGCAAGGGCGAGATGGGTATGGTGCAGAATGTGCCTGCCGGAATGTCCCCCGGCAGTGAAATTGCCAATCTTTCCGTCATGGGCTATAATCCCCTGACTGACTTTACCGGACGATCTCCCCTGGAAGCCCTCAGCGTGGGCGTGGAGATGGAGCCGGATGATGTGATCTTCCGCTGTAACGTTGTGACCCTCACTGAGGAGGAGCCCTACGCTGAGAAGACCATCCTGGACCACAGCGCTGATGAGATCTCCACCGCCGATGCCGACATCCTGATGGATGCCATCCGGGAAGCCTTCAACAGCGAGGAGTTCCAGTTCTACACCGGCACCAGCTACCGCCACATCATGGTGTGGAAAAAGGGCCGGGTCTCCTCTCTGGAGCCTCCCCACGACCATCTGACCAAGGTGATCGGTCCCTGGCTGCCCAAGGAAACCGTTCTGCGCAGCTTCATGGAGCGCAGCTTTGAGATCCTGAACAACCATCCCCTGAACCTGGCGCGGGCTGCCCAGGGCAAGCGGAAGGCCAACTCCCTGTGGTACTGGGGTGCAGGCACCAAGCCCGCCCTGCAGAACTTCACCGAAAAGACCGGTCTCACCGGTGCCATGATCTCCGCCGTTGACCTGCTGAAGGGCATCGCCGTAGGTGCCGGCATGAAAGTCTGCCAGGTGGAGGGTGCTACCGGCTCCATCGACACCAACTGGGAGGGCAAAGCCCAGGCTGCCATCGATTCCCTGCTCCGGGATGGCTGCGACTTCGCCTATATCCACGTGGAAGC
>JAXJVC010000026.1:0-2335 GCA_036308745.1 Oscillospiraceae bacterium
GCTCCATAATGGCCATCAGCTGCACGGTATTGTAGCCTGCTTCCTTGATTCTGGGCAGGGTGTAATCCGCAAACTCCCGATAGGTGCCCACATGACCGTGCTCTTGGGCCATGCCCACATGCGCCTCATAAATGTAAAGGGACTTCTCACCTTTAAAATCTGCATCTGTCCAGTCGAAGGACTTTTTGTCATCTACGACTTCTGCACACCATGTGATGCTGTAGGGTTCCTGAATGACCCGGCGGGCATACAGGGGGATATGGGCAGTTCGTTCCATATTGGCATCCACAATGGTTTTGACCTTACAGCCTTCCCACAGGGCATCATCGCCAGGCAGATACAGCACCCAGTTTCCATCTCCCAGTCTTGTCATAGGATGACTGGTCCAGTTCCAGTCGTTAAAATCACCGGTCAGATACAGCTGATAGGCATTGGGTGCCCATTCCCGGTAAACCCAACCTCCATCCACATGGTGGATACCAAAATAGTCGTGGGCATTTGCAAAATCATTTAAGGTATTACCATGGGGAATCAATCGATTTTTAGTATCCCAGTACAACTGCATCCGGTAATCAATATCCCAGGAAAAGGGCTGCAGCTGGGGATTCAGTTCCAATAATTTATACATATCTGTAATCTCCTATCAAGTTCCAAAGGCATCCAGCGCCAGCTTGAAGGCACCGTATGCTCCTGCGTCATTTCCCAGCGTTGCCAACACGATTTTCGTTGTGCGGCAGGCATGGAAGGCATATTTCTGAAAATTCTTTGTTGCTCCGTCTACAAGACTTTGACCCGCCTTGCTGACACCACCGCCCAGAACAATCACTTCAGGATCGACAGTACAGCAGATGTTTGCCAGGAATCTACCCAGAAGATCATAATACTGATCCAGAATTTTTAATGCCGCGTTGTCGCCTGCATTACCGGTATCGAACAGATCCTTGCAGCGCAGATCCTCCAAATCCCGCAGAGGTGTTGTATCGTCATGGGCTGCAAGGTAACGCTTTGCCAAGCGTACAGAGCCGTTGGCAGAACAATACTGTTCTGCACAGCCATAGTTACCGCAGCCACATTTTTCGGTTTCGTCCGGATTCAAAATAATATGTCCGATCTCGCCGCCTGCGCCGTGGGAGCCGCTGATGATCTTGCCGCCCAGCACTACACCCCCGCCGATGCCGGTACCAAGGGTTGCCATGACCATATTTTTACAGCCTGCGCCGCTGCCCTTCCAGCATTCGCCCAGAGCTGCAACATTGGCATCATTTCCGCCCTTCACCGGAAAGCCGGTCAGTGCAGACAGTTCGCCATGAAGATCTTTAATTCCCCAGCCCAGATTTACGCATTTGTTGACAATGCCATCGTCATTTACAGGGCCAGGAACACCCACACCAATACCAATGATGTTTCCGTTTCCAATATCGTGTGCATGCAAGTAATTATTTATTGAATCGGCGATATCCGGCAGAACCCGTTCGCCGTTATTTTCTATGTTGGTGGGAATTTCCCATTTGTCCAGCATAATGCCGGTTTCATCAAAAAATGCGAGCTTTACCGTGGTGCCACCCACATCGATACCAAATCCAAATCGCATCTGCATATGCTCCTTTTAGATGATTATTTCGGTTTGGGCACCTCTAAAACACAGGGGTAAAGCAACAGGAAACTCAGAAGTAAATATTCAAGATTATAGGAGGAGAATGTGTTTTAGAGGTGCCTTATATATCAACACTCCATCATTTTCAGACGGGGCCGCTTCCAGAGAACACGATGACGGTTTTCGTGCAATCCACGTTTGCTTTACATAGCAGCTTCAAAATACTGGTACAGAACGTCAATCAGTTCCACTTCGGAATCGCCCTCTGCGGTAACCTTTACAATATCGCCCTTGCGAATGCCCATAGTAGCAACTTTCATAGGTCTGGAGATGTTTGCCGTACGGGTACCCATCTCAATGATGGCTGTTGTGTCGGGGTAGCATCTTGCTATTTCAGCCAGCCGGCCAGCCGGACCGAAATGCATGGCGAAGTCCGTCTTGATGATATAAGTAAACTTTTGCATAAAGCAACCTCACATTTCGTTATTGTAATTGCTCCAGTTCATGCGGCCATAACGCATGGTCTGAGCCAGAATACCCTGCTGAAGCTCCTTGTTCAGCTGCTGCTGCGTCACACGCCAGCGCCAGTTACAGCCGATGGTGGAGGGCTTGTTGATACGGCAGCTGTTGTCCAGACCCAGATAATCCTGAATGGGAACGATGCAGTACTTGGCAACGCTGCCCATTGCCAACGCAATGAAGGGTTTATATATCTCCTCTTCCGGAGTGTAGTAGTCACAC
>JAXJVC010000027.1:0-5326 GCA_036308745.1 Oscillospiraceae bacterium
ATCTATGGCAAAGACCTGGGCGTACTCCTCTTCCGTCAGCCGACAACCAAGGTACTTTGTCCAAATCAGTTCCTGCAGCGGCTTTTCAATTTCCAGATATTTGGGAATCTCCTGTTTTATCGGGCGGGTTACGTCTGACAGATAGGCTTCACTGGCATCATGGAGCAGACAGGCCAGTTGGACTTTTCGGGAATATCCCCGTTCCTTTGCTTCTTCCATGCAGTTGATGGAGTGCTGTGCCACGGAGTAAAAATTACGGAAATGGCCGTTGGCCCGGCACAGCAGACTGAGCGCATGGGCAATATCTGTTATGTTAACCAACTCCGGGTCCGGATTCAGCGGGTCAAACATGATACCGGTATACGTTCGGATACAGCTCATGGCATCACCTTATTTTCTTCCCGAAGCCATTCCAGCTGCGTCGCAGGAATCATCGCAAAGGCATTCTCCCCTTCACCAATCCGCAGATAAACATTCCGGATTCCGGCCTGGATGATAGCACGGGCGCAAATCGGACAGGGTTTTGCTCTGTGAACGGAGTTGTCAGTGGGGTTCACTCCGGACAAATACAGGTCTGCTCCCATTGTCTGCTGACGGGAGCAATTCAGCAGCGCATTCATTTCCGCATGAATTGCCCGGCAGATACCATAGCCTTCTCCCTGATGCATGTTCTGCTCTATTCTGGGACATCTGCCGATATCGCAGCAGTTATCCATGCCTCTGGGAGATCCGTTGTAACCGGTAGAGATCACCACATCGTCTTTAACGATCACTGCGCCATATTTCCGTTTCAGACAGGTGCTGCGGTACGCAAAAACCTCCGCACAATTCAGATAGGTATCTGTTTTTGATACACGACTATGATTTTGGGGAATGACCATATCGCCTCCTTAGTAAAGAACCTTCAGCCACTTGGTCTGATCCACAACCACAGACTTGTGCCGGTCAATATGATCAATGATCATCTCAGCAATTTCTGTGGGTTGATCTTTTACCAATGCACATTCGGCATACATGGGATATCCGCCGGTACCGGTGGCCCGATAGTCATTCATACACAGCGTCAGTTCCCGGTCTTCTTCCAGTTCCTTTCCCTGGTACACCATGGAGATCACCCGGTCCCCCAGGGGTCTGCGGACATCCATGGTCACTTCCATACCGGACAGGTAATCGTAGTTGTAATGCTGGATGATGGGCTTAAGGAAGCTCTGACCCACCTGGAGCTGTCCGGCTTCATCCAGGTCAAAATACTCGGCACAACGCTCCAGGGCTGCCTTCAGAATACTGCGGTTTACCCGCAAGGTTTTCAGCGTGTTGGGGAACACGTAGGTGGCCACCACATCCCGGATGGTAACCTGCTGATTGAATCCCTTCACCACATTGGCCAGGCTGGAGACGGAAAGGTCTGCACCGGAAGCTTCCAGCTGTACCTGGTTAAAGAAATTGGCAATGACGCTGCCGTTTACCGCCATGTCCATATGGTCGCCCGGTGCCAGGGGAATGTCCAGCTGACCCAGAGGCTGGTCCAGGAACACAGCATTCTGCACATCCAGAGGTGCCAGGAAATCCGCCAGTTCCTCCTGGGGATCGCCGGGCATTTCCAGACGGGAACGGACCGTCACTGCACCGGCTTCCGAAACAGCCGCATCCACCCGGACGTACTGTTTGCCCCGATCCGGAGACTGGCAGGCATGGGTACCGAACAGCTGCAGACCGGCCTTGGGCTGATGCTGGTGGCCTGTCAGCAGAATATCAAAATCCAGTTCTTTGCAGATCCGGTATGCCTGGTTTTCATTGGTAGCCGACAGCAGTTCTCCGGTTTCCAGATCACTTTCAAAGCCGCCATGATAAATACAGACGGTCACGTCCACACCAGCCTGCTTCAGTTCTTCCAACGCTGCCGCCGCTGCGGGGAAAGCCTCGTGAACGGTGATGCCTTCCAGGTTTTCCGGCTTTTCCCAGAGATGGACAAAGTGGGTAGTGACACCGGTAACGCCGATGCGCAGGCCGTTTTTCAGCCGGACCACAGCTGTCCGCTCCAAACCGGCCACGCCTTCCACATTGGCGCTGATGACCCGGGCATCCAGATTGTGGATGTAGGTTTCCAGGGCTTCTTTGCCGAAGTTAAAATCATGGTTGCCTAGGGTGACAAAATCATAGCCCGCCATGCTCATGGCCCGGGCCGCCACCTTCGCACCCTCCACCGGGTTCCGGTTCAGCCAGTAAACCAGAGGACTTCCCTGCAGGGTATCGCCGCCATCCAGGATCAGCGTATTGCCGTCATCAGGGAAGGCGGAAGCACACCGGGAAAGACCGGTAGTGCCGGGCTCGCCCCGGGCATAGTCCATATCAGAAAAATAACCGTGAATATCGCTTGTAAAACAAATTGTCAGATTGCGGTCCATAAGAAAGACTCCTTCAGAAAAAGGCTCCGGCGTTTTCCACGCAGGAGCCTCTTTGATTTGATTTATTCGCCCCGGGCCAGCTTCGTGCGGATGCGGGTGGAGAAGAACTCAATAATCAGCGCCAGAACCATCATGCCCCAGACGAAGGAGCCGACCATGGCCCAGCGGCGGCTGTTCAGGCACTGCACCAGAGAAGCGCCGATACCGCCTGCACCCACGATGCCCAGGGTGGTGGCATCCTTCAGGTTGATGTCGAAGCGGTAAATGGTAGTAGAGATAAAGCTGGCAGTCAGCTGGGGGATCACGCCGTAGCGGATCTTCTCAAAGGCGTTGCAGCCCATGGCATCCAGGCTCTCCAGAATGTGATAATCCAGATCCTCGATGGCCGTAATATACATCTTGGAGATCATGCCGATGGAGCAGACCGCCTGGGTGATGACACCGCAGGCCGCACCGGGACCGGTAACACGAATCCACATCAGCGCCCAGACCAGGCTGGGAATGGTACGGATCAGCAGGATCAGCACCCGGAAGAGATAAGCAATGGGCCAAGGCATAATATTGGTAGCTGCCAGGAAGGCAAAGGGGATCGCCAGAACCGCACCCACCAGGGTACCCAGAATGGCGATGGCCACCGTCTGCAGCAGCAGATAAGGAACATCCGTATCACCGGTGCCGAACAGCAGCTTGGTATCCGGGCTGAAGACGCCGTTGATAACACCCTTGGCCACTTCCGTGCCGGTGACAGTCATGCCGGTAAACTGAATGTCAGCAGAAGACCAGCCCACCAGCATCACGATGATCAGCACAATCAGGGTATACAGCATCCAGTTGCGGGGACGGTTTGCATATGCATCCGCAGCGGTAAGCTTGCGGTGGAAGGTTTCTTCAAAATTTTCCAGTTTGGTTTTCGTTGCCATAACCGTCCTCCTTTCAGCTCAGTTTCTTGCGCAGGTAAGCGCTGAAGAATTCAATAAAGGTAACCACAACAAACAGTGTCAGCAGCACAGTGCCCAGGCTTTCGTAGTCACGCCAGCCGATGCGCTCATTGATGGTAATGCCCAGACCGCCCGCACCCACGTAGCCCAGAATGGCGGAAGCACGGATGTTCATTTCAAAGCAGTACAGGCAGTGGCTTAAGTAAACAGGCAGGATCTGAGGCACGCAGGCAGACCAGAAGGCTTCAAACTTGTTGCCGCCCAGGGCTTCCATGGCCTCAAAGGGGCCCATGTCGATGGTTTCAATGCTTTCATAGAGCATCTTTGCCACAACGCCGAAGGTAAAGATCGCAATGGCCACGGTACCGGAGAAGGTGCCCAGAGAGAAGATCAGCGCACACACCAGGGCGATGACCAGAGTAGGCAGGGTCCGGATCAGTGCCAGAACAAAGCGGCAGATGCTGACCGTGGGCACATTGGGGTTGATGTTGGAAGAAGCCAGAATGGACACAGGCAGCGCAACGGCACAGCCGATGACCGTACCCAGAATGGACATTTTGATGGTGTCCAGCAGAGGGCCGATGACTTTAGGGAAGAATTCCCAGTCGGGCTGGAAAATCTTCTTCAGAAGATCCAGCATTTTGGTGAAACGCTCGATGATGACCATAAAGTCAAACTCCGTCATCTTCAGTGCCCAGAAAATCACCAGAACCAGCACCGCAATAATGAAGGGGGTTCTGCTTCTGCGGCGGCGGACGGTGTGTCCGTTGGCCAGGGTGATGATCTCCGGCTTGAAGATCTTATCAAAGAACGTCTCTTTGTACAGCGCAATGTTTTCGTTATCCATACTTATTCTCCATCGCCCATGGTGGGTGCCTTGGCACCGTTGTAGACAAAGTCGATCTGTTCCTGGGTAATGGTGCTTGCGGGACCGTCGAAGACGATCTCACCGGCACGGACACCGATGACACGGTCGCAGTACTTCAGTGCCAGATCCACATGGTGGATATTCAGCAGAATGGAAATCTTGTATTCCTTGTTGATGCGGACAAAGTCCTCCATGACCTGCTTGGCGGTGATGGGGTCCAGAGAAGCAACGGGCTCGTCGGCCAGGATGATCTTGGGATTCTGATTCAGCGTGCGGGCCAGCGCAACACGCTGCTGCTGACCGCCGGACAGCTGGTCACAGCGGGTGTAGGCCTTATCCAGAATGCCCACCTTGTCCAGGCTTTCCAGGGCACGCATCTTCTGATCCTTGGTGAAGATTCCGAACAACACCCGCAGGAAGCCCATATCGGGAACATCCGCAGTCAGAACATTCTTGATGGCAGTACTGCGGGAGACCAGATTGAAGCTCTGGAAGATCATACCCACATTCCGACGGTAACGGCGCAGTTCCTTGCCCTTGAGGCTGTTGACGTCGATACCGTCCACGGTCAGTTCACCCTTGGTCACATCGTGCATCCGGTTGATGCAGCGCAGAATGGTGGATTTACCCGCACCGGACAGACCGATGATGGCTACGAATTCGCCCTGCTCGATCTGCAGGTCAATGCCCTTCAGAGCAGTAAAACCATTGGGATAGGTCTTATAAACATTTTTGAAATGAATCATAGTTTGACACTCTTTTCTTTTATTTTAGAGTTTCCCGGCCACTATAGAGCAGGGGCTTACCCCCGATGGAAAGCTTGTGGATCTGCATGGTTCAGCAGAGACAAGCCCCCGCCCTATGGTTTTTATGTAATTAGGACGAAAGCGCCCTGTTTTGAGGCAGGGCGCTTTCTGAAAACCGCAAAATTAGGAAGCCAGCTCCAGAGCAGCGCGGGCGCCGTCGTAGTCGGAATCCTGAGCCACAGCGTAACCGGCGTGGCTGTAAACATCAAAGATGGCCTTGCCTTCCTCGGTGTTGATGATGTTGATGAAGCAGTTCTGCAGAGCTTCCTTCAGCTCGGGAGTGTAGAACTGGCTCTCCTTGGAGATGGC
>JAXJVC010000028.1:0-2027 GCA_036308745.1 Oscillospiraceae bacterium
GCGGACTGGTGCCGCCCTTTCGAGTCCATCCCGCCGGTCGGGCGAAATAAACAAGGGGATACCCCTCGTGGGTATCCCCTTGTTTATTTGGTACGCCGGAAGGGACTCGAACCCCCAACCCTCGGAACCGGAATCCGATGCTCTATCCATTGAGCCACCGGCGCGTTTGCTAACAGCCTGAATATTATAGCAGGCTTTTTCCGCTTTGTAAAGAGGTACTTGGAAAAATTTTTCCCCATCTTCCGTGGCTTTCCCCCAAAAGTGGTTGTTTTCCCGGGATTCCTGTGGTATAATCCAAAAATACAATACTTTCCCCGGAACAGAAGGAGGAGCCATCATGGCAGCACCGCAGAATTTTCGTACCGCGTTCAACGGCTTTCACAAGGAAGATGTGGTCCGTTATTTAGAATACATCAACAGCAAGCACAGCGCCCAGGTCAATCAACTCACCTCAGAGGCGGATTTTCTCCGTTCCCGGCTGGAGACCCTTCAGGCTGCGCCTGAAAACGACAATTCTGACGTAATTGCCGCCCTGGAGCAGGAACGGGATGGCCTTCGGACTCAGCTGGAAGAAATGCAGGCCCGCTGCGCCGCTCTGGAAGCGGAACTGGCAGGCAAGGAGCAGCCCGCCCAGGCATCCCAGTATGGCCTGCAGGAGGAACTGGAGGCATACCGCCGGGCAGAGCGGACGGAGCGTCTTGCCAAGGAGAGGGCAGAGCAGCTTTACCACCAGACCAACGCCGTTCTGGCAGATGCTGCAGCCAAGGTGGATGGCGTGGCTGCCGACATCGGCGGCATGGCAGACCAGGTGGTGGCCCAGCTGCAGCAGCTTCAGTCTGCCGTTACCGGCAGCAAGCAGGCCCTGCAGGATGCTGCCGCGGTGCTGTATACCATCCGTCCCGAAAATATGTAATAACCCGGAGCGCATACAAGACCGTATGCGCTCCCGTTTTATGAGGTATCTATGCTGATTACAAAACCTGCTTATTTTGACGATTTTCACTGCGTCGCGGGGCGCTGCCCGGACAGCTGCTGCAAGGAGTGGGAGGTCCAGGTGGACGAGACTGCCGCAGCGTACTACCGCACCCTCACCGGCTCGCTGGGAGACCGACTGCGGGAAGTCCTGCGGACGGAGGATGGAGAAACGGTCATGACCATCGAAGATGGCCGCTGCCCCATGTGGCGGCAGGACGGCCTGTGCCGCATCCAGGCAGAACTGGGAGAGGAAGCCCTGTGCCGGGTATGCCGGGAGTTTCCCCGGCTGACCCATGATTATGGGGATTTTGTGGAGCGGGGACTGGAACTAAGCTGCCCGGAGGCAGCCCGCATTATTCTGACGGCTGTCCCTGCCGCGCCGGTCACCGAGGAACTTCCCGAGGTAGGGGAGCCGGAGTATGATACAGAGGCTATGGAGGTCCTGAAGACCACCCGGGAGACGATACTGTCTCTGCTGGCAGACACATCTCGACCTGTTGGAGAGACGCTGGCGGCGGCTCTGCTCTACGGCTGCCAGGCGCAGTCGGAACTGGATGGCGGGGAGATCGGAGATTTTGACCCGGTAACAGCCCTGGAGGAAGCCAAAAGTTTGGCAAAGCCTGCAGATCTGGAGGGAGTTTTCCGTTTCTTTTTGGGATTGGAGATCCTTACGCCTCAGTGGAAGGCACGGCTTTCTGCCCCGGCGGGGGAGGGATTCCGGGAGGAATGCCGTCCCCTGGCACGGTATTTGGTAGAGCGGTACTGGCTCCAGGCGGTATCGGATTATGATCTGTACTGCCGGGTGAAATTCGTGCTGATCTCCTGCCTGCTGGTGTCCGCACTGGGGGGAGACTTCGTGGAGACAGCCCAGCTTTTCTCCAAGGAGATCGAGAACAATGTGGACAATGTGGAGGCCATCCTGGACGCGGCCTATGCTCATCCGGCCTTTACGGACGATAAGCTGCTGGGAATGCTGTTGGGATAAAGGCTATCGCAGTGCGAAGATCCCTCGGCTTCATTTCATTCCGCTCGGGATGACATTCTGTTTACAA
>JAXJVC010000029.1:0-7619 GCA_036308745.1 Oscillospiraceae bacterium
GCTCCCTATGTCATTGCAACCCAGGCCAAGGACGGCACCTCTATGCTGTCCAATCAGTGCAGATAACAAACAAGACCTCCCGATGATTTCGGGAGGTCTGTTTTCGTGGAGACGGAAAAGAATTCACAGCTCCAGGTTATCAAAGTATTCGGAGTCAAAAAACGCCGGCAGGCTGATGTCCAGCCCCACGCAAAGCCGCTGGATGGTAGCCAGGGTTGTGGACCGGTTGCGGCCGCTGGTTATGTTGTGCAGGGTCGAGGGCGTGATTCCGCATTCAACGCACAATCTACCCACGGTGGTCTTGCGGTTCTGGCACAGCTCCAGGATCCGAAGCCTTACCGCTTCCTGCAGTTTCATTTGCTTCACCTCCCTACTTCGGTTCTACCTATATATGTCTTGAAAATACCAAAAGGTGACATGGTTCGGGAAAAATTTTTCGGACGGCTGCATGATAACGTTCGAATCCTCCAGTCAACAAAAAAGAACACCACAAAACGTGGTGTTCTTTTTGGGGCAAATAATATAGTTTCGAAAGGTTTTCCTCAGATCTGAAACCATAACGAGGAAGGTGAAACAGTTAAGAAACGAGCCGCTTACTGTAACTAAACGCAGTAAGCGGCTTGGAATACCCAATGTTGACATTGTCCTGAGGGCAATTTAAGGTGGAACAATGTCCGCTGTTGCAGTACCGCACCAGAGTTCAGCATAGTGCCTAGCTCCTCTTCCTCAGATGAAACACTCTGCAATCAGCGACGAGAAATACACTCATCAAAAGTATAATATTCTATTTCCGACATGATGTCAATGAGAAAAAGTACAGCTAACACAAAGAATTATGCACGAATAAAGCAGACTACTGATTTTACATTGTATCCAAAAGAGTCCTTCCCGGCTGGACGGGAAGGAGCAGATGTCCACCGGACATCTGCATTTAATGGTTCGAATTTCCCGGTGGTCAAAAAAACACCACAAACTGTGGTGCTCATTTTTGGTGGACCTGAGGAGATTCGGTACCATTGTGCCGTTGGCACAATGTAAGGAGTCCTTCCCGTCCAGCCGGGAAGGAGCAGATGTCCACCGGACATCTGCATTTGATGGTTCGAATCTCCCGGTGGTCAAAAAAAGAACACCACAAAACGTGGTGCTCTTTTTTTGGTGGACCTGAGGAGATTCGAACTCCCGACCCCTACAATGCGAATGTAATGCGCTCCCAGCTGCGCTACAGGCCCATGGGGTACTCCGCCATTATACTGCCGGAGAAACCGGATGTCAAGAAGAAACGCGGCTCCTTCCGGAGCCGCGCTGAAATCTGAAATCACATGGCAAACTGGCAGACGCAGAAGGCTGCGTAAATGCACAGCAGCAGGATGCCCTGCCAGCGGCCCAGCTTCTTCTTCAACAGGGCGGGGACAGTCAGCAGACCCATGACCACGATCATCAGAGGAATGTCCAGGATCAGGGAGGAGTTGATGCCGAAGATCATATTACCCACGGGGACCTTGAAGGGAGCCAGAGTGACAGCTACACCGGAGACCAGCACCAGGTTGAAAACGTTGGCGCCGATGACGTTGCCGATACCCAGAGAGGCGCGGCCCTTCTTCAGGGAGGTGATGGTTGTGACCAGCTCAGGCAGGGAAGTACCCAGAGCCACGAAGGTCAGAGCAATAACGGTCTCGGGAACGCCCAGCTCGGTGGCGATGATGGTGCCGTGGTCAACCAGCAGGTCAGCGCCCACAGCGATGACAGCTGCGCCTACCACCAGCAGCAGAAGCTCCTGCCACAGCGCCTTGGGTTTGCCGCCTTCTTCCGCTTCTTCCTCGGAGCCTGCGTCGGGGTTCTTCAGACCGTTACGGACATTCAGGAAGGTGTAGCAGATGAAAATGGCCAGCATGCAGAAGCCCATCCAGCGGGGGAACTCACCCAGAATGTAAGCAGCCAGGCAGTACATAGCGGCAGAGCCAAAGAAGAAGATAACAGGCATCTTCATGGTCTTGACGTTGACGGGACCGGGGTTGCAGGCTACGGAGATGGCGGCGATCAGGGAAGTGTTGCAGATGATGGAGCCGATGGCATTGCCGTAAGCCATTGCACCCTGGCCCTGGAGTGCGCCGGTAGCGGAAACCATGACCTCAGGCAGGGTGGTGCCGATGGAAACGACAGTTGCGCCCACCACGATGTCAGGCAGATGGAACCGGGTTGCGATGCCGGTGGCACCGTCGACGAACCAGTCGCCGCCCTTGATGAGCAGAACCAGGCCGACAGCAAACAGCAGAACAGAAATGAGCATGATTACATTCTCTCCTTTTTTGGACGGAGTTCGCCGCCCAAATATGTATCTTCGCTAGGTTTTGCGGAATCCTTGCGCCAACTTAGCTAAATCTTAAGCAAGCGTACCACAAGATGCTGGTAAAGTCAAGGCTTCCCCGGCGCGTTTTCGGTAGATTTGAACATTATCGGATGGAATACTCCACAGGGGTATCTGCAGGCTCATCCAGTAATTCGGGGTTGGCAAGGAGCTTCTTTACCAGAGCAACGGTGCCGGAATAGTAGTAACCGTCAGCGATCCGCTCGTCCAGGGTGATGCCCAGGGGGATCACCTCGTGAAGATCGCTGGTGCCGTCCTTGCGGTATTCCATCTTCATATATTTTTTGCCCAGCACCACAAAGCAGGAGTTGGTCCCCCAGTTCACCAGATGGTGGTAGCCGCCCTCAAGGCCGATGGAGCCCAGGTTGGACAGAAAAATGGAGGCATGGTTGGGATCGGTGCCGATGAGAGACTGAGGGGCCCAGCCGTGCTTGTCCATCCACAGGACGGCTTTGACGATGGTGTTGATGAGCCATTGGGGCAGCTTGGTGATGATATCCATGGCATTGGAGGAGGTATCCAGCACATCCTCCCGGCGGCCTGCGTGGATCTGGGACATGATCTTGGCGTGGTAGGAGTCCATGGTCTCCTGATCATCATAGGTCAGAAAGGCAAAGCCCTCCTCGGCCTTGTCGTTGAACTTCTTCTTCACCACAAAGGCCAGGGTCAGCTCGTTGCGCTGGTAGACCTTATAGTTGCAGATAAAGCGGTTCATCCGGGGGCGCAGCACAAAAGCCCGGCCGATGGCGGCACTGATCACATGGAAATAAGTGTACTTGTCCTCTGTGCGGCCTTCGTTTTTTTGGGCAAGGTAGGCATCCAGGGGACGCAGATCGATGTCTACATTGATATAGGCCTCGTTGTCCGCCCGGTTGGGCATGATGCCAGGCATGATCCGGTTCATGGCGGGCAGATCCTTCAGCCATACGGCATCCGGGCGGTCGCCCCATTTTTTCTTCTGTTCAGACATAATTGACCCTCCGTGACAGGTTTTGTCGAAATACGAAACCATCATATCAGATAAGAGCCAGGAATGCAAACAGTTCTTTCGACGTATTCCTTTTGAAGGCCATGCTACCATGGACCCGAGGAGGGGATACCAATGAGACCGCTTTGGAAAGATATTCTGATCGCTTTGTTGATGGGACTGATCCTGCCGGGGATTTTACTGAATTTTGCCGTGATGCTGTTGGACAGCCGGGAAGCCCTGCAGGTTTTGGAGGGACCTCCTCTGGAGACGCTGCCGCAGGAGCCCCACCCGGTGGACCCTGTGGCCCTTTCCATGCGGCTGCGGCATCCGGATGGGACCGTGGCGGACATGGACATGGATGCGTATCTTGTGGGGGTGGTCCTGGCGGAGATGCCTGCGTCCTTTGAGCCCGAGGCCCTGAAAGCCCAGGCAGTTGTGGCCCGGACCTATACCCGGCGGGCCTATGTCACCGGCGGCAAACACGGCGACGGCTCCATCTGTACCCAATCCAACTGCTGTCAGGCCTACATCACGGAAGAAGAGTATCTACAAAAGGGCGGAAGCTGGGAGAGCGTGGATAAGATCCGGTCTGCAGTCTATGCTACCTCCGGGTATGTGCTGACCTATGAGGGGGCGCTGATCGAAGCTACCTATTTTTCCTGCTCAGGAGGCACTACTGAGGATGCCGCAGCAGTCTGGGGGACGGATTTTCCTTATCTTCGCAGCGTGGAAAGTCCCGGAGAAGAGAATGCGGCTTATTATATAGATACGGTGTGCTTTACCTCCCGGGAATTTCAAAAAGCCCTGGGGCTTTCTCTTTCAGGAGTGCCGTCTCAATGGCTGGGTGCGGTGAATTACACGGCCGGAGGCGGCGTAGATACCATGGTTATCGGCGGGGAGACTTTTGGAGGAACAAAGCTGCGTACACTGCTGGGCCTGCGCTCCACGGCCTTTACCATGACTGCCGACGGGGATACGATCACGGTTACAACCAAAGGTTTTGGACACCGGGTTGGGATGAGCCAATACGGAGCCGACGCCATGGCGGTGACGGGAAGCAATTACGAACAGATCCTTGCCCATTACTACCAGGGAACGGAACTGACAAGGGTGGAGAATTGAATGTGTATCGGAACATCCCGGCTAATACGCCGGGATGCTGTACTTTTATGTTGCGAATTTACTAACAATATGCTACAATATATCAAATAATTTATACAATAAACACAGGGAGGTGCGGTTATGGAACTGCGTATCGATGGAAACAGGGTCACGGCCCAGCCGGGACAAAGCCTATTGGAACTGGTGAACCAGCTGCATCTGGAGGGCAGTACCCTTTCTGACCGCCCTCTGGCGGCAAAAATCGCAGGCGAGGTATTCACTCTGAACTATATCCCCGTGCGGCAGAAGGACGCGGATGCGGATCGCTCCTCCATGCGCCGGGCCATGGCGGCATCCGGGGGAGAGGTGCGGCTGCTGCGCTATGCCGATGCCCAAGGCAAGGAAAGCTATATCCGTACGGCCCAGTTTGTCATGTTTCTCGCCCTGAAGCAGCTCTGGCCTCAGGCGAAGGCAAAAATGAACTGCACTTTGGGTGCCAGCGTGTACATAGCGGTGTCTGGGGCAACGGATTTCTCTGCATCTCGGCTGAAGCACCGGGTAGCCGCGCTGGTGGAGGAGGATATCCCTCTGATCCGCCGTAGGGTCCCCCTGTGTCAGGCCATAGAACGTTATGAGCAGGATGGACAGCTGGATAAGGCAAGACTTCTGGCCTGGCGGCAGGTGGATCACTTCGATGAATATGCCCACGGGGATTTTGCGGATTACTACTTTGGAGAAATGATGCCTTCCACCGGGTATCTGACGGTTTGGGATATTCTCAGCGCCGACGGCGGTTTTGTGTTCGTATATCCCGACGATGAAAACCCGGAGATCTGCGCAAAAGTCCCTGCAATGCCAAATTTTTTTGGCGTATTCAATGAAGGGGAGCGCTGGTGCAGCCTGATGGAATGTGAGACTGTGGCGGACCTGAATGATCTGACCACATCAGGCCGCATCCGGGAACTGATCCGGGTCAATGAAGCCCTCCATGAAAAGCGGTACTCCCAGGTGGCGGATATGGTCTGCCAGCGGGGAGCCAGAGCGGTTATGCTGGCAGGTCCCAGCTCTTCCGGCAAGACGACCTCAGCCAACCGTCTGGCGACTCAGCTTCGGGTACACGGGAAAAAGCCTATTCTTATGAGCCTGGACGATTATTATATCGACCGGGATAAGATCGCTCCCGGCCCGGATGGGAAACTGGATTTGGAACACATCAACACCATCGACACGGAGCTGTTCCGCCGGGATATGGCGCAGCTTCTGGCGGGGGAGGAGGTGGAGTTGCCTTCCTTCAATTTCAAGACCGGAAAACGGGAGTGGCGGGGGCATAAGCTGCGGCTCCACAGGGATTCCGTCATCATCGTGGAGGGCCTGCACGGTTTGAATCCCGCCATGCTGCCGGAAAAGGTGGCCCCCCACCTGATCTTCCGTTTGTATGTCAGCCCCTTGCTGCCCCTGAACCTGGATGACCACAATCGGATCCCCACCAGCTATCTACGGCTGCTGCGGCGGATCGTCCGGGACTATGAGACCCGGGGCGCATCGGTGCAGCATACGCTGTCCATGTGGGACAGCGTACGGCGGGGGGAGCGGCGGTGGATCTTCCCCTATCAGGAAAATGCCGACGTGATCTTCAACAGCTCCACCCTCTATGAGCTGGCGGTGCTGAAAAAGCATATTTTCCCCCTGCTCACTGCGGTACAGCCGGAGGATGAATGTTACGAGGAGGTCCGTGCCATCGTCAAGGTCCTGAACTTTATTCTGGAGGCGGATGTGGACGATGAGATTCCGCCAACCAGCCTGGTGCGGGAGTTTATTGGGGGAAATTCGTTCTACAGATAAAAATAATGTCATTGCGAGCCAGCTCACAAACTGGCGTGGCAATCTCCCGCAATATAGGGGATCGCCACATCAGTGTGAGCACTGGTTCGCGATGACATCTCTTTAGGAATTAATAAAAAAAGAGGTGGCCGCGTACGCGGTCACCTCATACTACTTTGCTTATGCCACAGGCGGGCAAGGATAGCCCAGAGCCATGGATACCAGCAGGCAGGCGGCGATACCGATAAAACCAGTCACCATCCACAGGCTGCGCCGGCGGGGAAATTCTCCGGTAATATACAGCCATGCCAGGGCTAAAAGGGAAGCGATCATGGCAATAATACCCACAATGAACTTCGGCACAGTGAGCCCATTTGCTGCAAAGATCAGATACAGCACGAAAAATGCTGCGTCGCCGATGATGACCTTGGTCATCAGGCTTTCCATTTCACGATATCGATTGCGTTTGGCCACGATACACCCCTCCATTTTCTCTGTGAAATTATGATAGCACACCCATTTCAAAATTGCAATCCTTTCTGCAGGAAAGGTGAAAATTTTGTGAAATGCTTGCGCTTGTGGGAAAAGAATGGTATAATGCTCCCAAGTATGTATTTCTCTGTTTGAAAAGGAAGCCGTTATGGGAGAACCGCAATACCGTTTGGAGGGCATCGTCCGCACCAGAAGCGAAGCGATGGAGGATTTTGAAGGCCCTCTGGATGTTATTTTTGAACTGCTGAGCAAGAATAAGATCGAGATCCAGGATGTGTCCATTACCGCGATCCTGGAGCAGTACCTGGCATATCTGGAGGAAATGAAGCGTCTGGACATGGAGATCGCCAGTGAATTTATCACCATGGCCTCTCACCTGATGCTCATCAAGACCAAGATGCTCCTGTCTGCCGCCGAGCAGGCGGAAGCGGAAAGCGAACTGGATCTGCTGCGTCAGTCCCTGATCGAGCGAAAGCGCAAGGAAGCCATGGAGCAGATCCGTGTGGCAGTTACTGAGCTGGAGCCGAGAAATGAGATCGGTCGGTGCCTGTTCACCAAGGAGCCGGAACCTCTGCGCCGGGAACAGGGGTACCGCTACAAGCACGATGTGATGGACCTGCTGCGGGCGCTGGATATGATCGCCGAGCGGAACCAGCGTCAGCTTCCGCCTCCCACCAACAACTTTATGGGCATCGTGGGAAAGGAACCCTATCCCATCGGACGGAAGACCCTGGAGGTCATGCGCCAGCTGGTGCTGCGTGGCGTGGAACGCTTAAAAAACCTCTTCAAGGGCAACAAGAGCCGCTCGGAGATCGTGGCCACCTTCCTGGCTGTCCTGGACCTGTGCAAGACCAATTCCGTCACATTGGA
>JAXJVC010000030.1:0-2251 GCA_036308745.1 Oscillospiraceae bacterium
GCTATGAAATCTGCCGGTGGCAGGGCTGGAAGCGGTTTTTCCAGGATCTGTGCCGGATTGCCCTATTCTCGGTGCTGGCCATCGGTATGACTGCCATTCTGGAGTTGCCTGCCTTTATGGCGCTGCAGACCACCCAGTCCAGCGTCAATAAGTTCCCGGAAGGTTTTAAGCTGAACATTGCCAGCGAGAATACTTTCTTAGGGCTGCTGGATGCCATGCGGCAGGTGGCGGGTAACATGGGCGGCAGTCTGGAGCCTACTTTTAAGGAGGGACTTCCCAACCTGTACTGCGGTGTGGGAACGGTCCTGCTGGGCTTCCTGTACCTGATGGCCAAGGATATCAAGCTGCGGGACAAGCTTTGTGCGGTGTTCCTGCTGCTGTTTTTCAACATCAGCTTCATCATCCGGCAGCTGGACTATATCTGGCACGGCTTCCACTTTACCAACATGATTCCGTATCGGTTCAGCTTCCTGTACTGCTTCGTGATGCTGTACATGGCCTACCGGGCCTGGCTGCTGCGGCGGAAATTTGACTGGCTCCAGCTTCTGACGGCGGGTTTCCTGACGGCTGCGGTGCTGTGCTGCTCCAATTCCCTCATGGAGGAGGTTACCTGGGACCTGTTTGGCATGGAGGTACAGGTGCCTTTGTATCCCCTTTACAATATCGGCTTCCTGGTACTGTATCTGGCGGTGCTGATCTATGGACAGATCCGCAGCCGGGTGCCGGAGGACGCCACAGAGCGGCAGGTCATGCGGGCGCGGTATCAGCAGAACCGCCGTCGGGCCAATGCCCGGATCATCGCGGTTGCCATTATGTATGTGGAGATCACGGCATCCCTGCTGGCCTTCGGCCTGTATTTCCCCGGCACCAGCGTGAAAAATTACCCTAAGGGTACCGATGGCGCCGCATCCATGATCCGCTATATGCATGAGCGGGAGGAGGATACCCTGTTCTACCGGGCAGAGACCACTCACTCCCAGACACTGAACGACGGCGCTCTGAACGGCTACAACGGTGTTTCTACCTTCACCAGCTCCGCCAATGTCAAGACCACCGAGTTTATGAAGGCACTGGGTTACGGCGCCAAGAACACCTACAACCGCTATTGCTTCGAGGAAAGCTCCCCGGTGGCAAACCTGTTCCTGGGCCTGAAATATATGATCGAGCGGGACGGTAAGGATAAGTCTAGCGAATTTTTCACGGATGTACATCATTATAAGGATGTACACCTGTTGGAAAACAATGCTTACCTGCCTCTTGGCTTCCTGGCAGGGGAAGACCTGGCTCAGGTGGATTTTACCCAGACCAGCCCCTTCCAGCTGCAGAATGATCTGTTTGCCGCAGCTACGGGTGTGCAGGGAGATGTATGGCACAAGCTGTCCGGCGAAACCCTGACCATTATTCCCCACGATGTGACCCTGACGGAAAGCCGGTCCAGCGGCTACTGTGCCTATGAGGATACGGTTTCCGGTTCCAATGTGGTCTATTCCTATGTGGCGGACCGGGACGGCTTTATGTGTATCCATTTGAATTTGCCCAAGCGGAATGACTTCTATGTCAGCGTCAATAGCATTGAACTGTACAAGGAATCCATCAGCCTGCCCCAGATGATCGCGGTGGGAGATGTGAAAGCCGGGGATATGATCGAGATCCGGGTGATGTGCGACGCGGGAGAAAAGAGTACCATGACCATCGGCGCCGGTATCATCAACGGCGACCGGTTCTGGGAGGGTTACGATATTCTTTCGGAATGCACCCTGGGCCTGACGGAATTTGAAAACACCTGTGTGGAAGGTATCGTAGAATGCACCCGGGACGGCTTGCTGTATACCTCTATTCCCCAGAACGGAAACTGGACGGTGGAAGTGGACGGAACGCCTGGGGAAATCACCCTGGTGGGGGACTGCATGATCGGCGTGGAATTGACGGAGGGCTTCCATACGGTGCGCTTTGTCTACCGCAATGCAGCTTTCTCCCTGGGCTGGAAGATCAGTCTGGCCTGTGCCGCTATTTTCGGCGGACTGGTGTGGCTGATCTACAAGCCGGACCTGAAGAAGATATCTTTCATCAGCGGAAAACGGGGAAGATTTGAGAAATAAAGAATGGAAGCGTTCTGAAACAGGACTGCACTTGTCAAGCAAAAGTAGACACTAAAAAAGCATAACTACACGAAGCCCAGTTCGGTCTTGTACTGAACTGGGCTTTTGTAGCCCAAGGCGGCAGCTGGACGGTGGTTATTGAAGAAATAGAC
>JAXJVC010000031.1:0-7973 GCA_036308745.1 Oscillospiraceae bacterium
GGAGATCATCCTGCAGGAGACCGGCAAGGTCTTTGCCGAGGTTCTGGAGGATGCGGGCGTTTACAAGAATACCGCCGAAGGCAAGGCGGCTTTCCAGAAGTTTGTTGATTACGTAAATCAGCAGAACTGACGAAAATAGAAAATACACATAATTGACCCCCGATTCTGATTTCAGAATCGGGGGTTCCATATTGTCATACTAATTCTTAATAATACTAGTTTTTGTTAAAATAGCCTAATGGCTATTTTATAGCGCCAAAGGCGCGTCAAAAACTCTATGAGACGGGATTCTGTCATTTTCATTCTCGAAAATGACAGAATCGACAACGCCGTCAGGCGATGTCTTTTTCATAAAACGAGGCCGTTTTATGAAAAAAGAGTATAAAACGGTATTGTTTTATTAAAAGCCGGAAGCGAAAAGCTCCGGCGGGAAAATGGGAAGGAATCGGTCAATTCCTGTATACCCACTCTGTCCTTTTACCTGAGAGATTCAGCAGGTTTTCCTGCCTTGCACCTTCGGTACCCGGTTCCCGGGATTCTCCAGAGCCACATCCATTCTTAGTCCCTGCCTGATATCAGGCATCTGAGAGTGTTACTCCTTCGGCAGGCATTTCGCCGTTCCCCTAAGAACTTCCTTTGTCGTTTTTTAGTTGCTTCTTGATATTACAACATTAGCGTGCAAAGTCAACGGTGTTTCGTTTTATTGACCTTTTGGATAAATTTCACGAAATTATGAACAGGAATATATGAAAAAGGAGCAGGAAGCCCTGTTCCTTTGGGGAAGGTCAGGCTGTCAATAAACCCTGGCTTCTCCCGAGGGAAGGTATGGGGCTTTGCCGCGAAAACCACTTCCTTGACAGAATGGCCCTCCTCAAGGGGAGGGCATTAAGCCGACGATCTATCGAGATCTATCCATCTCCCGCCCATTGAAATTGCGCGGTTCGGATACCATCTGCCGCTGCTTTCCTCAAGACCGATCATTTCCTGAGCCTTGGTATGAGAATGTGCAGCAGGTACAGGATCAGGAAATAGGCTCCGGATGCGATCAATATGGTATTGATTTTCACACATCCCTGGTCCAGAAAAGACGCGACGGAGTAGAATACGCCGAACAATACCGCAGATGCCAGATCGATCAATAGTCTGCATATTGGAAATTTTATCATGATGACTCCTTCGGTTTTACGATTAATCTTATCGTTGAAGGGGGGCTATGCCCCCCCTTTTTGTTCTATGGATTAGAACCGCATCTTTTTCAGCCAGTTCTTCATTTCTGCGTCACGGACATAGGCGTTGCTGCTGTCGTACTTGCCCAGGTTCAGGGTGTCCAGGATCTTGCCGTCCTCCAGGTAGATCACCTTGTCCGCGTGCATGGCCACGTTTGCGTCGTGGGTGACCAGCAATACGGTGGTGCCCTTCCGGTTGATGCTGTCGATGATGCCCAGGACTTCCCGGGTGGTGGAGGAGTTCAGAGCGCCGGTCAGCTCGTCGCCGAACAGGATGTCCGGCTGGTTGATCATGGCTCTGCAGATGGCGGCCCGCTGGAGCTGTCCGCCGGAGACCTTGTGGATATCTTTTTCCGCAATGGCGGAGATCCCCATCTCCTCCATGAGGGACATGGCCTTCTTCACCACTTCTGCCCGGCTGACTTCGCTCAGCTGAAAGGCGGGGAAGACGATGTTGTCGATGATGGAGAGGTTTTTCAGGAAACTGGTTTTCTGGAACACAAAGCCCATCCGCTTCAGTCTGAGCTGCTGCATCTGCTTGGGGGACAGAGCGGTCATATCCACGCCGTCAAAGGTCACGGTACCGCCTGTGGGTTTGTCCATGCCGCTGATGGAATACAGGAGCGTGGATTTACCGCCGCCGGACTGACCCATAATGGCCACAAATTCGCCTTTTTCGATTTGCAGGTTCACATCCGAAAGAATATTGGTGGAACCGTAGGTTTTGCACAAGCCTTTTGCTTCTAAAATGCTCATAATCTTCCTCCTTACTGATTGAAGAATCCGGTAATGTCGATCTTTCTGATCTTCATGCAAACACTTACGTTAATGACGGCGAGAATGATCACCAGGCTTACCGGGATCAGCATACAGCCGATGGTCATACTGGAAAACGAGATGCGGGAAATGCCCAGGCCCAGCAGAGAGAACAGGAGGCTGATGATCTTTTCGCCCACCAGTTCTGTCAGGACCACGCCCAGAACAACGCCGGAGCCGCCCAGCAGAAGCATGGGGTAAAGCTCCTGGATGCAGATGGCCTGCATGGGAATGCCCATGGTGATCTTTTCCGCCAGGGCGTGCATGGTCCGGGCCAGCCGCAGCTCCATGAACAGCAGAACGATGAAAACGGTAATGACAGCGCCTATGAGGATCACCAGATACACAGAGTCTCCGAAGCTTGCCGTAACGCCGCCCAGTGTCTGCTCAAGGAAGGTGTCCATGCTTCTGATGCTGTATCCGCTTCCCAGGGCGGCATTCAGCGCATTGGCAAAGACATCCATGTCCAGGCCGTCGGCAAGATCCAGCTGATAGGTGAATTTTTCGGAGATTTCTCCGGGGAAATCATAGACCGCCTTTGCGGTCATGCCGCCGCTGGTCACGTCCTGATAAATACCGCAGACTTCCATGGTGTAAGCCTGGGTATCGGAAAGGATGTTCACCGCATCGCCGGTGGTTTTGCCCAATTCGTCAGCCAGACGGGCGGACAGGGCGATCTGCTTTTCCGTGGCGGGCTGGGAGCCGCTGAGATAGACGATGCCGTCGCCTGCGGACAGGCCGGTGTCAATGTGTATGCCTACCGCCTCTTCTTCTGTGCTGAAGGCCTGCAGACGTACACGCCGAAGCACGTTGATCTTCTCCACGCTGCCCTTTTCCGCTTCTGCTTCCAGCAGGTCGGCAAGGGCTGCATTCCGCTCTTCCAGAGCGCTGCCCTGGGTGACCTCTGCCAGCAGATCGTATATGGGGCTTCCCATGTAGGTGATAAATTCTTCTCCTTCCAGGGTCTGGAGGGTCCGGATGGGCATCATCACCAGCATGGTAATGATCAGCATCAGAATAAACACGATACCGTAGCCGTTGCGCATTTCCTGCAGTCCGATGAGGGCGTTTGCGGACAGCTTTCTGGACTTATACAGGCCGGACTTTACCTTGACCTTTTTGCTGAAGCCGTCGTCCCGGACCAGCAGATCCACGATGGTTTTCTCTTCAATCTGCTTCATGATCTTCCTGGCAAACCGTAGGATGATACCGTAGATCAGGATGACAGCCACCACTGCCAGCAAAAGGCTGATTGCCTCCAGAGGCTGTGCGCCGAAGAATCTGCTGATATGTCCGGTCAGATTGGGGAGGAACAGCAGTGCCAGCAGGAAGCCTACGACGCCTGCGGCCAGCATCAGGATACGGATTTTGTTCAGAAACAGATTAGCAATGCCTTTGTCCGGGATGCCGATGGCTTTCATGGTGCCGATTTCGGACACGCTGTCTTCCAGCTCTGCCAGGATGACATACCGCAGGCAGATCACCACCACCAGGATCAGCATGGCACCTGCAAGGACAAATACCATGGCGGTGAGGATATCCGTCAGCGCGCTCAGCAGGTAGATCGCGTTGTAATAAATGGCCGGGCCGTTTTTGGGCAGATCCAGATCGCTCTGCTCGTAGGCGGTCTGGTAGGCGGTGGCAAGGGAGGTGTCTGTGAAATAGGTTTCAATGAGGTATTCCGTTTCGCCCACATTCCCCAGCAGGGCATCGAAATCGGCGTCGCTGATGAGGAATCTTGTGGAGGAACACATGGTGGAGTTCATCACACCGTCGTGAACATAACCCGCAACGGTAAACTGCTTCTCAATGCCGTTGGAGCACAGGGTGATCTGATCGCCCAGGGAAATGTCGTACTGGTCCAGCAGGATCACCGGAACACCGATCTCACCCTCGGCCATATGTAACGGCGCTCTGTTTTCGTCCAGCAGAACATCGTACCCGTCGTTTTGCTTCACAAGGCTGATGTCCAGAAGACAGTCGGCGAGGGTAAAAGCATCTCCGTCTCCGGCAACGGCGATTTCTTCTGAGTATACCTTGATGGTGGGTACCGTCTGCCAATGGGTGACACCCTCGTAATTCCGATTAAATTCGTCAATATCCGCCTGCTCCAGGGTTCCCAGATGCATCTGCTGGAAGTGGGGCGGATTTGCGGTTTCGTACATGGCGGTTATGGAGGTGAAAAGCTGTGAAAGCATCAATGCCACTGAGGTGGCGATGGTCACGGACAGGCACATAAACAAAAACAGGATGCTGTTTTTCCAGGCTTTTTTCCGGAAATCGTTCAGTAACAGTTTGAGATGGGTTTTCATTTAATCCTTCCTTTCCAGTTTTTTCACAGAACCCATGAATGACAAACTAACAGAGGTCAGGCACATCAGCACACCGGCGGCGATCACCACCCAGGCGGCGCCCCGGCCTACGCTGATATTTCGAATGGCGGCGATGCCGTCTGCCAGGATTCCCGACAGACCGTAGGCCACCACATAGCCCAATTGAGACAGGAATCCGATGAGACCCCAGGCGCGGCCCTGCTTTTCCTCCGGGATGTTGATCCGTGCCAGGTAATCCAGGCAGCTGTTGGCAAAGGGAAGCATGGCGAAGAACAGGAAACCGGCAATGCACATCAGGTAGATGTTCTGCTTCAGTCCGAATACCGCCATGGCAAGTCCGGCAAAGGCAAGAGACAGGCTGAGAACGGTGACATATCTGGATTTGATGCCCTTTACACCCAGGATGAAGCTGGAAACCAGCATACCGCAGGCGCAGACCGTTTCCGTGACGCCCAGGGTGGTGCTGTCGGAAAAATCAAGGACCATAGGTTCGACCAGGATCTGGAGGGTTCCCATAAAGCAGGTGATCAGGGAGGAGACCATAATCAAAACGAAAAGGCCTTTTTTCTCGGTGATGGCCTTCCAGCCGTCGGCAATGCTGCTGAAGAAGGACTCCTGGGAAACCGGCTTTCTGCTGACGATGCCCTTCTTTACAACAGCGGTTGTAATAACAGTGAAGGCAAAGGTGCAGATGTCAATGAACAGCAGCAGCTTGATATCGCTTACAGCCAGAAGCAGGCCTGCCAGAACAGGGGACACCAGATATCGTGCGCTGCCAGCCAAACTGACCATGCCGCTGGCTTTGGAATATTCCTCTTCCGTCAGCATTTCCGTGATGGTGGCCCGGTAGGAAGGTTCCAGCAATGCGGAGAAAACGGAACTGATGGATACACCGATACAGATCTGCAGCAGGGAAGCCCCTCCGCCAAGCATACACAGCAGGATGTACACAATGCCAAGTCCCGAGAAGCCGTCGCCGATCATCATCAGCAGTCTTCTGTCATGCCGGTCTGCCAGCACACCTGCCGGAACGGAAAGAAGCAGGGTGGGAAGGAACGCGAGAAGGGATACCACTGCCATGCTTGCGGCACTGCCGGTCTCGTTGAATACATACACCGCCAGGCCGAAACTTGTGAGGCCGCCTCCGATGGAGGAGATCAGTTCTCCCATCCATAAGAGCAGGAATTTCCGAAATCCGGATTTATGATCGTTCATATGCTACATCTCCTTGCCTAATATACGTTGACCGACAGTCGGTCAACGATAGTGTTGTTTTTTGGAACCCGCTTATGGGTTCCAAGATGCTTAATGAATATACTTAACGACTTCTGCCAGGGTACCCTGATCGATACCCAATAATCTTTCCATATTAAATACAAAACCCGCAGTCTTTTTCGCCTGTTCCGCCTCTGAAAATTCGTGCATGCCGTCGAAGACGATGCTGCTGTAGATCAGAAGCATCTCTGCGGCTTCAGCGGGATAGTCTGTAGAAAAACAGCCCTCCGCGATGCCTTCCTGAATGATCTCGGCGGCCATAGGGGTCACTGCCGATAATAGGGCTTCGTGGATCTTTTGATGCATCAGGGCGTTCTGGGGTTTGTGCGCATGGTCTGCGATCTCGTTCCCAATGGTAGTATCCACATTCAGAGTACCCACAAACGCAATCAGCTTATACAAAGCGGGCATATCGCTTGAAAGTACGGCTTTTGCCTTTTGAACGATCCCCTGGAGCGTTCTCTCAATCAAGGCATCCAGGATTTCTTCCTTGGATCGGAAGTGATAATATAGCGTTCCTCTTGCGATCCCGATCCTCTCTAAAATATCCGTTGTACTGGCGCTGTCATATCCCTTTGTGGCGAATAATTCTTCCGCTACATCCAGTATCTCTTTTTTTCGTTCTTCTGCTTCTTTGATGTTACGCACGAGAGTACCTTCTTTCGTTTATACCGACAACCTGTCGGTTTGTATTGTATAACAGATATCTTATATAGTCAAGAGGAACTTGCGTATTTTTTCGGGTTTTTCTCTATCCTTATTTTTCGCCACTTTCCATGCCGCACGAAGCCACCGAAAAATATCCAACATCGTTGCATTTTTGATATTACCGTGTTATACTGCAAATGATTAAAACTGGAAACGTTTCCAGCTTTAAGAGAAAACTGACTGCGCTTACCCCAAAGCACAGTCGCGGTCAACGGAAAGGGGGCAGGCAAAGACGTGAATATCGAGCAACGCGCGCGAATCGAAGAGCTGTATCTACAGATGTATCAGCGGATGCTGGCATATGCCAGGGTCAATATGGATAGCGAAGCCATGGCGGAAGAGATGGTCCAGGAGACATTCCGGATCGCCTGCCAGTCCCCGGAAAAGCTGTGCGAAAGCCCCAATCCCCAGGGGTGGCTGATCCTCTCGCTGAAAAATACCATTCAGAATACAAAGCGAAACCAGAGCAGGACAAGAAAACTCCTGGAAAAATATTTGATGGAGCAGATACGAAATGCGACGGCCCAGGAGAATGCAAAGAGGCTGTTTTTGGATATAGAGGACTTGGAGGAATTCCAGCTTCTTTCGGAAATGGTCCTGGAAGGCAAATCCCATGCGGAGATTGCGCACGCCCGGGGGATCACAGTAGCTGCCTGTAAAAAACGAATAGAGCGGGCAAAAAAATCCTTGCAAAAAAATCTTTGTGAGGATGCGATCTTTTGATGGTTTTCATACATATATAGTAAGGCGGGATGCTGTGTCTGAGGATTTTCTCGCCGGTATGGGAGAATATCCGGAGTATAGCGGAATGACAGCAGAAGAACTGGCTGCGCCCTGCGGCAGCCGCTCAGCCACCGGAGGTTACTGGACCAACACCGCAAAGGCAACCTGATATAAACAAGATACCCCCGGCGGGGCGTTGCAAGACGTCCTGCCGGGGGCTTTGTTATGCCTTGTTGCAGTATACGGTGATCCGGCTCTGACCGCCGTAGGTACAGGTGAACAGTGTCAGATCAAAGTCTCCCGCGGTCATCTCTTCGATGGCATCCGGGGGGAGAATGTCCAGAACGATGACCTCATATTCTGTCACGTTGCCATCCATATCTGTAAAGATTACAGTATCCTCCTGGGTCAGCTCCGAGAGACGACCGAAATGGTGGGAATAGTTGTGGGCCATCAGCACCAGATCCTCACCCTTCAGAGTGCCGGAATACCGGCAGGGGGCAATCTGCAGCCGGTCATAGTCCCAGTCTGCCATAATGGGCAGATCCAGATCCAGGGAGGGGATAGACAGGTAGCCAATGTAGCCGTAGCCTTCGATTACCACCTCGGTCATCACCAGATCCTCCGGTTCCAGCAGTTCCGGGGGGATATGGGGTGCCTGGGGGGGTGTCTGAGGCTGGTAGTTTTGGCTGCGCTGGATCTCCTCCACCAGGGCAGGCAGCAGTTCTGCGGAGGCTTGTTCTGCCTGGACGGCTTCGGTTTGGTTATGGGTCAGCAGTGCCAGGGCTGCCGCAACCAGCACGATGCCCAGGACCATGCAGATAGTCCCAAGTTTGTTTCTCATAGGGTTCCTTCTTTTCTGTGTTCTTTATTTTCTTTAATGCTTATCGAC
>JAXJVC010000032.1:0-2117 GCA_036308745.1 Oscillospiraceae bacterium
GCAGTGGCTGTCGTTGGCGAAGAGCTTCTCGTCAATGGGGATGGAGCGGATGTTGCTGCCCAGGTAATAGTGATCGTCCTGGATCAGGCCGGTGGGCAGGCAGTTCAAGCAGAGTGGGGACTCCATGTCAGAAAAACGCAGCTCATAATCGGTGGCCTGGTGCTTGTCGTCGAAGGGAACGGTGAATCCGGGATGGTAGCCGATGCCGAAGGGAAGCTTGTCCGTATCCAGGTTCTCCACGGTGAGGGTATGGTGCAGGGTATCCCCCTCCAGGGTGAAGGTGGACACCAGGCGGAACTCATAGGGGAACTTAGCCAGGGTCTCAGGACTGGAGCAAAGCTCCAGAACGATGGTGTCATCGGTCTGGTCTACGAAGTCATGCTCCATCAGCCGGGCGAAGCCGTGCTGGCCGGATTCATAGACGCCGCCCTTGGCCTCGATGATCCCGTCCACCACCTTACCGGCATGGGGGAACAGGATGGGTGTGTGGAAGCCCCAGACAGCAGGGTCCGCCTGCCAGATGTGCTCCACGCCGTCGCACTTGCGGACGACGCTCTTGACCTGGGCGCCCCAGGTGGTGACGGTGAGTTTCAGGTACTCGTTTTCGATGATGTATTCCATAATAGTTCCTCCCAATTTTTTATCTGTAGGGGAGGGTTTTTAACCCTCCCTAAACGTAACGACAAACCCAAGGGTATCATGGGAGGGTTGGAAACCCTCCCCTACGAGAAGTCATCCAATCAATGCAAAATACAGCAGCACAATGGTGCCCAGCACAATGCGGTACACGCCGAAGGCGGAGAAGGAGTGCTTTCTGACGTACTCCATCAGGGCCTTGATGACCACCATACTGACCACGAAGGACACGATGCAGCCCACCACCAGCACACCGATCTCGCTGGCAGTCGCCTCCACGCCGCTGAGCAGGAATTTAAGCAGCTTGATGGCGGATGCGCCCAGCATGGTGGGGATGGCCATGAAGAAGGAGAACTCCGCGCCGGCGCTGCGGCCCACGCCCAGCAGAATAGCGCCCAGGATGGTACTGCCGGAGCGGGAGGTGCCGGGGATCAGGCTCAGGCACTGGAAGGCACCGATGAGCAGGGCGGTCTTATAATCGATGCCGTAAACGTCCTTCACCAGGGGCTTTTTCCCGGCGTTCATCCGTTCCACCAGGATAAAGGCCACGCCGTAAACGATGAGGGCGATGGACACCACGATTCCGTTATGCAGATGTGCGTCCATCCAGTCGTCGAACAGGATGCCCACAATGCCGGAGGGGATAATGGCGGCGATGACCTTGAACCAGAGCGTCCAGGTATCCGTCTTCTGCTCCGCCGTTTTTCTTCCGTCCAGGGGGTTCAGCTTGTTGAAGAAAAGGACGATCACCGCCAGGATGGCCCCCAACTGGATCACCACATCGAACATACTCTGAAATTCATCGGACATATTCAAGGTGACAAATTCATTGAGCAGGATCAGGTGGCCCGTGGAGGAAATTGGCAGCCACTCCGTGATGCCCTCCACAATGCCGAAGAGGATAGCTTTTAATAATTCAATCATAGGAACTCCTTTCAAGTTATGTATTGGCGCGGCAGCGCCCCAAAGGCTCCCCTGTGTAAGGGGAGCTGTCAAAAATCTGTGATTTTTGACTGAGGGGTTGTCGCAGTACATCGTACGGATTCGCCGAAAACCAATGCGAATACGCAGATGCTACCGCACAATCCCTCCGCCCCCTTCGGGGGCACCTCCCTTTACACAAGGGAGGCATTGCCGCCTTTGGCGGCGGGACATTTTCTTCTATCATACTTCCAAACGGGGATAAAAGCAAGTCCTTATTGTCTGTTCACAAATTGGGGTGTAACTCTTTACAATTTGTTCACCTAGAAATGGCAATTTGCGCTATAATAAGGAAAAAGGAAAAGAAAACGGAATTTGGAGGTTTTATCTATGGCTGTATCTGTTCTGATCGTGGAGGACGACCGCAATATTGCGGAGCTTCTGCAGATGTATCTGGAAAAAGAGGGCTATGCCGTTACCGTCGCTGCCGACGGCGGCCAGGGCCTTTCCAAATACCGGGCCATCAAGCCCGACCTGGTGCTTCTGGATGTGATGATGCC
>JAXJVC010000033.1:0-2972 GCA_036308745.1 Oscillospiraceae bacterium
GGAATTCCAGGCATGTACCAAAGCGGTTCATAACTGGTTTAAGGAGATCCTCAACAGTATGGATTCTCCCTGGACAAACGGGTTCACCGAAGGCTGCAATAACAAAACCAAGGTCTTGACACGGACATGTTACGGTATGAGAAACTTCAGAAGATTACGAAACAGGATACTGCACGCCGCACAAAAATAACAGTACCGGAACCTAAGCTCCGGTACTGCATAGACTTTTCGTTTTTACTCTACCCCAACTATTGACATAGAGCCAAATATCAACAAAACCGCTCCTGGCCCCCAGAAGCGGTTTTTGTTGCATTTTGTGCGTTATCTGCTATAATTTATGAAATGCAAAGAAAAGAGGTATCTTTATGCTGCTGACAGAATATGATTCCAGCCGTCATGCGGTGATTGACCCGGAGATGGTCTTTTCGGCCATGGAGGATTTCCCAGAAACCGTCGTCTCCATCTTCTCCCACCAGCTGTTTTGTGCTGTCCGAGCGTTTCTGGGCGGTGTAAAGATCGCCGAGACCAACGATGTGGACGGCGAATGGCCCATTTACAAAGTACATTACAAGGGCAAGCGGTTCGCCTTCTGCAAGGCGCGGCTGGGCGCTCCCGCCTGCGTGGGAATGTTTGAGGATGTGATTGCCATGGGCGCAAAGCGAATTATCCTGCTGGGCAACTGCGGTGTGCTGTACAAAAACATCCGGGACTGCGGCATCATCATTCCCCGCAGGGCCATCCGGGACGAGGGCACCAGCTACCACTACGCCCCCGCCGCGGACTTCATCGACGTGAATAAAACTCATGTGGACACCTTCAAGACTGTTCTGGACGAATTGGGCTACCCCTGGGTGGAGGGCATAACCTGGACCACCGATGCCTTCTACCGGGAGACACCCCAAAAAGTCGCCGCCCGGAAGGCCATGGGGGCGGTGTGCGTGGAAATGGAATGCGCCGCCATGCAAGCCATGTGCGATTTCCGGGGTGTGGATTTCTTCCAGTTCCTCTACGCCGGAGACAATCTGGATCACTCCAATTGGGACCCCCGAAGCCTCTCCGGCGACGTAAGGCTGGATGATAAGCAGAAAATCGCCCTGCTGGCCTTTGAGTTGGCGGCACGGATTTGAGTATGGCGCGCAAAAAGCAGAGGGCCGATGTGAACATCGGCCCCTACAATAGGATTCTTGACATTCTGAATTACCCCCGGCCAGTCGGTCGGGGGTGATTCGCTGTTAATAGGTTCTCAAAAAATCACACATCTCATCCATGATCGTCTGTGCTTCGGGCATCTCCGGTTTCACGATGACGAAGTCATGGTCAAGGCCCGGTTTCAGCGGCAGATCCCGCAGGATGTATTCTGCCTTTGCCCCCTTCAGGCCCTTGCAGAACGCCAGAGTATAGGGCCGCAGGTTGTCCAGCTTTGCCGTCACCAGAAAACAGGGCGGCATGGCCCCTGCCACCTCCGGCACCGCGGGATCCGCAAACGCGCGGAAGGGATTGGACTTCCAGTCCTTGCCGTAAAAGTCCTTCCGTAAAAAGGCCCCCACGCTGTCCATTTTTGCTGTGTAAAACATACCGCTGATAAAGGCCGCCGCTTTCACTTCCAGTTTGCCGGGGATCAGCCCCAGAGCCTGGGCCAAACTCCCATTCTTCTGGGCAGCCAGCTCATAGACCGACAAAAAAGCACCGGCGCTGTCGCCAACCAGGTACACCCGCTCCGGGTCCCCACCGTATTCCCCGATGCTGTCCCGGACGAAGTCCATGGCCCGGGCCACGTCCGAGAGGATCTCCGGAACCTTCGCCTGGGGAACCAGAGGGTAGTCCACGGAAAACACCAGAAAGCCCCGCCGGGCAAGTTCCGCGCAGAAGGGTCGGTTCACCTTCCGGTTGCAGAGCACCAGTCCGCCGCCGTGAAGGTTCAGGATCACTGGAAGCGTCCCTTCCGTCTTCTCTGGCCGGTAGATGTCCAGCTTGTGACAATGCTTTCCCTTATCCCGGTAAGGGATATCCTCTAAACACGAAACACTTTCCGGAAGCCGGACTTCCCGGGTCCGTTTTTCCATCCAGCGGTCCAGCAGTTTTCCCACCCGGGCAAGCTGTTTTTCTGCAAATCGGTTCATTGGCCCACCTGCTCCAGAAATTTCTTCACCGCCCTGCGGTTTTTCAGGACGATGGTCTCCTTGCCCTCTGCTTCATTCAGCAGACGGTAATTCTTTTCCCGTTTATTCTTATTGAAATCCCATACCCATTTCAGAAAATCCCAGTCGATGCGTTCCGGGCAGCCCTCACTCATGTCTGGGCGGACTTTTCCGTAGGTGGTAAATACCCGTTTCAAAACGCCCATCAGACAGGCAAACCGGCTGAAATCCAGATAAATAACAGTGTCACTCCGGGTAATCCGTTCCGCCATGGTGCGGTCGAAGTTACCGTCCATGATCCACTTTTCCCGGGCCAACGCTTCCCGGTGGAGCTTATCAAATTCCTCCTTGGAAACCTGGACCCAGCCCGGCCGCCAGAACAGCTTGTCCAGATGCACCACGGGAATATCCAGCTTTTCCCCCAACTGCCGGGCCAGGGTACTCTTCCCCGCTCCGCCGCAGCCAATAATCACGATTCGTTCCATATGTCACTCCTCCGCATTGTGTCATTGCAGGAGATTGCCACGTCGCTCCGCTCCTCGCAATGACATGATTCTTAGGCAAAAACAGGTCTGCGTCACCGCAGACCTGTTTTCTCATTCAATTGCGCATTCTGCACTGAGCATTCTGCATTTTTAGTAGGCAACGCCCCAGTAGATCATCTTGTGGGCGGGCTTGCCGCAGCAAGCGCAGGTGTCACCCAGCTTTTCCTGTGCGAAGGGGATGCAACGAGAAGACATACCGGCTACTTCCTTCATCTTCAGCTCGCAATCCAGCTCGCCACACCACATGGTCTTGACAAAGCCGCCGTTTTTCTCCTGCAGCTCCTTAGCC